>JAICVH010000419.1 GCA_025935435.1 Burkholderiales bacterium | reverse complement strand
GCCCTGCTTGTACAGCGTCCCGTTGTAGTACGGCTCGACGTTGAAATCAGCTTCGACGTCCTTCGCGAACATCTTGATCATGTCCGCGCGGATGTCCTTGTCGGAAAAGACGGCGGCGAAACGAATGTTGGGCTTGGTTTGTGCCCAGGCTGGCGTGATCGCCGCGGCGGCGAGCGCTACGCCTGACTTCAGCACTGAACGACGGTCGATGCGCGAGGTCATGGTTTGCTCCTGCTTGGGGTTATGCAGCGTTTGCCGGAAGGGCGGTAAGGCCTGCTGGCGCCGGCAATTCGGGTTCGGGTAAAGCAGCGCGGATTAGAACACGGTTCTGGACACCAGAACAGCCCCCGGTTATTTAACGCGAGCGATCCGCTTTTGGGACCGTGGCAGCGTTCCGAGCGCTGCGGCAAGATCGTCGGTGGCGCCGCCCAGCGCGTTGGAAAGCTGCGACGCGTGCTTCAACAGCGCACGCAGAATGGGGGTGACCCCGAGCGCCTCGATGCGATAGCGCGGTCCGGAGACTGCAAGTGCTCCAACCAGGCGTTGGCCGAGGCCGAATACCGGGCAGGCGATGGCGGCCACTTCCGGGTCCCTTTCCCCGAACGACGCCGCGTACATCTGTCTGCGCACCTTCTCGTAGCTGGTGCCGTTGCTGCCGGTGAAGGCCTTGATCACATGGCCCGCCGCACCGACGTTCAAAGGCAACCGGTCTCCTTCATGCACGGAATCACGCACTGAACGCAGCGCGTCGACGCGATGCAGGCACAGACGTCGGTCGCCGTCAGGAACATAGAACGAGGCACCTTCCTTCAGCTCGTCGACGAGCGATCTGAGGATGTCCGGTACGACATCGGCCGTGTCGAAGTGCCGTTGGTACAGCGCTCCAAGCTTCAGCAGCTTGGAGCCGAGCCGATATGTTCCATCGTCCGCTCTGACCAGATAGCCAAACCGCTCGAGCGAGCGTGCAAGACGCAGCAGCGTGCTCTTGTACATCTTCGTGCGCTTTGCCAGCTCGGCCAGCGTGAGTTGCGGATCCCGATCGGTGAACACATCGAGAATCGTCAACGCTCGTTCCACCGCCGCGACGCCGCCTGTCTCGCCCATCTCGTCCCCGTCTTGTTCGCTTGTCAAACGCGCGGTCGCTAGCGTGCGAACGCGCGCATTGGTTGGTTGACCGAGTCGTGGAATTATAGAATCATGTTGCGCACAGCGAAACTCTCGACTTTTTGTCGTAAATTCATGTCCACCGTGTTATCGCAGCCGCCCGATCGAGTAATGCCGACGTATGGTCACCATATCGCCGGCAAGCCCGTCGAGCCGTCGTCGCGCGACTATCTGCTCACTGAAGACCCGTTCACCGGTCGGCCCTGGGCGAGGATCGCGCGCGGCACGCGCGACGACGTCGATGCCGCCGTCGATGCCGCCTCGCGCGCCTTCCGGGAGGGTCCGTGGGCGACGATGACGCCGAGCGAGCGCGGGCGCTTGCTGTGGAGCTTCGGGGACGCCGTCGCGGCGAACGCCGGGCGGCTCGCCGAGATCGAGGGCCGCGATAACGGCAAGCTGGCTTCGGAGGTGAACGCCCAGGTCCGCTACGTGGGCGACTACTTCAAGTATTACGCCGGCCTGGCGGACAAGATTCACAGCGTCGTCATCCCCACCGACAAGAAGGGTGTATTCGCGTACACGAAGTACGAGCCGAAAGGCGTCATTGCGATCATCACGCCGTGGAATTCGCCGCTGACGCTGACGAGCTGGAAGCTCGCGCCGGCGCTCGCCGCCGGCTGCACGGCCGTCGTCAAGCCTTCCGAATTCACGTCGGCCTCGATGGTCGAATTCGCTCGCATCGCGACCGACGCAGGTCTGCCGAGCGGCGTGCTCAATGTCGTGACGGGGCTTGGTCCCGAAGTGGGCGAGCCCCTCGTCATGCATCCGCAAGTCGCTCACGTCGGGTTCACGGGTGGAGACGCAGCGGGTCGCCGGATTTACGAGCTGGCTGCTCGGGGACTCAAGACGGTGACGCTCGAACTCGGTGGCAAGTCGCCGAATATCGTCTTCGACGATGCCGACCTCGGTCAGGCAGTCAAGGGTGTGGTTTCCGGAATCTTCGCTGCGTCAGGTCAGAGTTGCCAGGCCGGGTCGCGTCTCCTTCTGCAGCAGTCGATCCACGATCGTTTCATCGACATGCTGCTCGACTTCATGCGCGACGTGAAACTCGGCGATCCCGCGTTGCCCGATACGCAGATCGGACCGATCGCGACGCGGCCGCAGTTCGAAAAGATCCGCGACTACATCGAAATCGGCAAGCGCGAGGGCGCGAAATGCGTGCTTGGCGGTCGCGACCGTGCCGACCTCGGCGCCGGCTTGTTCATCGAACCGACGATCTTTACCGGAGTGCGCAACGACATGCGCATTGCACAGGAAGAAATCTTTGGTCCGGTACTCGCCGTCATCCCGTTCACGGACGAGCACGATGCGATCCGGATCGGCAACGACATTCGCTTTGGGCTCGCAGCCGCCGTGTGGACCAGGGATTTGCGCCGCGCGATGCTCGTCACCGACAAGCTGAAGGCCGGGACGATCTGGGTGAACAACTATCGCGCGACCAGCTTTACCAGTCCCTTCGGCGGCTTCAAGGAATCCGGCATCGGCCGGGAGTCGGGCGTCGACGCGGTCAAGGAATATCTCGAGACCAAGTGCGTATGGATATCGACCGACCTCGACGTCCCCAATCCGTTCATTCGCCGTTGACGGCATCCGTGTCTGCCTTCGACGCAACCGACGAGTCCACGCGCGTGCACCCGCCGACGTCGCCCGCGGGACAAACCGAACAACGCGGCGACGCGGGCGAGCGTGCCGTTGCACACCGCCCGTTGTCTGCGATTCGCGTTCTCGATCTCACCAACGTGCTGTCCGGGCCCTTTTGCGCGTATCAGCTCGCACAACTCGGCGCCGAAGTCATCAAGGTCGAAATTCCGCAAACCGGCGATCTCGCGCGGCAACTCGGCGCCGATGAGGATCTCAATGCGCGGTTGATGGGCGCATCGTTTCTCGCACAGAACGGCGGCAAGAAATCGATCACGCTGAATCTCAAGACCGAAGACGGCCGTCGTGTGCTGGGGGATCTGGTGCGTACCGCCGACGTGCTCGTGGAGAACTTCAGACCGGGCGTGATGGATCGGCTCGGCATCGGGCACGAGGCGCTGATCGGGATCAATCCTTCGTTGGTGTATTGCGCGATCTCCGGCTTCGGACAAACGGGTCCGATGCGCGACGCACCGGCCTACGACCAGATCATTCAGGGTCTCGCTGGGGTCATGAGCATCACCGGTGACGCTCGGTG
>JAICVH010000084.1 GCA_025935435.1 Burkholderiales bacterium | reverse complement strand
TGGCGCGGTAGACGTCGTCACGCATCCATGCGTCTTGCGCGGCGCTTTCGATGGCGGCGGGATCGAACGGCTTCATGGCGAACTGCGTGCGTTGGACAGCTAAAGGACGATGGTAAGTATTTGATTATACCGGCCGAGTGACTGATCAGCGGCGATTCACCGCGATGCAGCGTTCCGTCATCCCGCGCGCCGCGTGCGGATGTTTCGCCGTTCGTGCGCTCAACGCGGTCGCCGGTCGGTGCAGCCGCGCGATCGCCATCGCGCAAACCGTCGCCGTGGGACAATCAATGGAACCGGACCGGCGACGCGCGCTCTACGAGACGGTTCGCGATTCGCAAGCGGAACGCGGCGCCGGTGCATCGCATCGAAATGCGTGATCATCGGCAAGCGCCCGCCCGGCGCCCGCCGCCGCGAGTTGCAACAGCACCCGAATCCATGACCAACAGACGTCACCCACCGTTGATAGCCAGCGCGCTCGCTGCGCTGGCCTTCGCGCTGGCGGGCGTTGGATTCGCGGCCCCGGTGAAGACGGCGCATGTTGCTGCCGAAGTCGTCGCCGACCAGACCGCGCTCATACCCGGCTCGACGGCAATCGTCGCGCTGCGTCTCGACATTGCGCCTGGCTGGCACACGTACTGGCGCAATCCCGGTGAATCGGGACTGCCGACGACGCTCGAATGGAAGCTGCCGCCCGGGTTTGCCGCCGGGGACATTGCATGGCCCCCGCCGCGCGCGCTGCCGGCCGGCCCGCTCGTCAACTACGGCTATGAGGGCGAGGTCCTGCACGTCGTTCCGCTGACCGTGCCCGCCGATGCGAAGACGGGAAGCGACGTCACGCTCGCGGCGCGTGCCGACTGGCTCGTCTGTCGCGAGACGTGCATCCCGGAAGGCGCCGACCTCACGTTGACGCTGCCGGTGGCCGCGCAGGCTGCCGATACACAATGGCACGCAAAGATCGCGGCCACGCGGGAAGCGCTGCCGCAGCCCGCCCCGACGGCGTGGGACGCCCGCGCACGCGCGTCCGGCGCCGTGGTCACGCTCGAATTTGCGCCCGCTTCGACGCGGGACACCGGCGCGCTTTATTTCTTCGCCGAACGCGAGGGACGGATCGAGCCCTCGGCCGCGCAAACTGTCACGCAGGCGGATGGACGCGTCGCGATCAAGCTGCCCGTCGCGCATGAGCTTGCCGCCGACTTTCAGCGGCTGCGCGGCGTACTCACCGCAGAGCGCGGCTTCGACGTCCAGGGCACGACACGGCGAGCGGTGACGTTCGACGTCGCGTTGCAGGGGACGCCCGTTGCCGGCCCGAAACCGGCGCTCGCGCCGACGACCGATTTCTCGACGCCGACGAACACCGCGTCGATGTCGCTGCCGCTCGTGCTCGCGCTGGCGTTCGCCGGTGGACTGCTTTTGAACCTGATGCCCTGCGTGTTCCCGGTGTTGTCGCTGAAGGCGTTGACGCTCGCGTCGCACCCCACCGAAGAACGAAGCGCTCTTCGCCGCGAAGGCCTTGCCTTCGGCGCCGGCGTCATCGTTTCGTTCACCGCGCTCGGGGCGACGATCCTCGCGCTTCGTGTCGCCGGCGAGCAGCTGGGCTGGGGATTCCAGCTGCAATCGCCCGCCGTGGTCACGGTGCTCGCGCTGCTGTTCTTCGTGATGGCGCTGAATCTGTCGGGTGTGTTCGAGTTCGGTGCACTGCTGCCGTCGCGGATCGCGTCGTGGTCGCACGCCAATCGCGCGGCCAATGCATTCGGCTCGGGCGTGCTGGCGGTGGCGATCGCGTCACCCTGTACGGCGCCGTTCATGGGCGCCGCACTCGGCTACGCCCTTGGCGAGCAGGCGCACGTCACGCTCGGCGTCTTCGTCGCACTCGGCATCGGCATGGCGCTGCCGTATGCGGCGCTCGCCTGGTTCCCGGCGTGGCGACGCGCGCTGCCGAAACCCGGGCCGTGGATGGTTCGCTTGAAGCAGTTGCTCGCATTTCCGCTGTACGCGACGGTCGCGTGGCTCGTCTGGGTGTTGGGCGCGCAGGTCGGCAACGACGCGGTGATGCGCATCGGCGCCGTGCTGGTCGTCGTCGCCTTCGCGTTATGGGCGTGGCGGACGTGGCGTGGCGGAGGCCGCGCGGTGTGGGCCACCGCAGCGATCATCGGTGCGCTCGTCGGCGTCGTCATCGCGTGGCCGCTGCTGCAGTCGGGCGAAGTGGCCGCCACCGTGGCCCGTGATGCACGCGCAGGCGCCACGCGCATCGCCGATGACGGGTGGGAGCCGTATTCCACGCAGCGCGTCGCGGAGTTGACTGCGCAAGGGCGACCGGTCTTCGTCGACTTCACCGCCGCCTGGTGCATCACCTGTCAGGTGAACAAGCGCCTCGTGTTGAATGATCCGCGCGTGCGCGATGCGTTCGCGCAACGTGGCGTTGCGCTGGTTCGGGCGGACTGGACGCGCCGCGATCCGGCGATCACGCAGGCGCTTGCAGCGCTCGGCCGTAGCGGGGTGCCGGTGTACGTGCTGTATCCGCAGCGCGGTCAAGCACGGTTGCTTCCCGAAGTCCTGCAGCGGCAGGCATTGATCGACGCGATCGCTGCGTCGTAGCGCGGGCGCTGATCGCGCGCGACGCCTCAGCGGCTGAGCAGCGGCCGCAGCTTCGTCTGCTTGATCGTGAACGTCTGCCCGGCGATGGTCAGCGTTCCGGTACGGCTCTTCGGCTTGCCGTCATACGCGGCAACCGCATACACGACCGTGCCGTTGCCCGCGCCGGTCGCTCCGCTCGTCACCGTGATCCACGGCGCGTTACTGCGTGCGGTCCACGCGCAGTTCGCAGGTGCCGTGACGGTGACGTTCCCGCCGCCGCCCCCGGCCGCAAACGTTTCGCGCGCAGGTGCGATCGCATACGTGCACGGCGTTTGCGCCGCGAGCCGGCTGACCGACCCTTGAAGCGCAACGACGTAGATCTCGCCCTGCTCGTCTTCGCCGAACGATGCGATGTTGAGCGCGGTTGGCAGGAGCACCGATTGCGTCTTGCCATTCCACGCCAGAATTTCGCCCGAGCAGTAATCGCCGAAGACATAGGTGCCGCCGGGCACTGCCGCCTGCGCCCCGCGATAGACGTAGCCCCCGGTGATCGAGCAGCGATTGCCGGTGTGCGGGTAGTCGAAGATCGGAAAGCGGTAGCGCGATGGATCGCAAAGCGACGGATCGTTGCCGGTGCACTCGGACGCTTCGTAGACGCGCCAGCCGTAGTTGCCGCCCTTGACGATCGGCATGTCGACTTCCTCGCGCGTGCCCTGTCCCACGTCGGCGACCCATTGGACACCGGTCACGCGATCGAAGCTGAAGCGCCACGGATTGCGCATGCCGTACGCGAAGATTTCGTCGCGCCCCGGCGCATTGACGAAGGGGTTGTCGGCGGGGACTGCATACGGCGTGCCGGTCGTCGGGTCGGCGCGGTCGACGTCGATGCGCAGAATCTTGCCCAGCAGCACCTCGAGGTTCTGCGCGTTGTTCGGCGGGTCGTTGCCAGAGCCGCCGTCGCCGACACCGATGTAGAGCAGATGGTCGGGACCGAACGCGAGCATGCCGCCGTTGTGATTCGCGAACGTCGGATGCGGTATCGTCAACAGCACTCGTTCCGTCGTCGTATCGGCGACGTTCGGGTCGGCGGACACGCGGTATTCGGCAATCACGATCGCGCCGTCGGCGACGCGCGTGTAGTCGACGTAGAAACGGCCGTTCGACGCGTATTGCGGATGGAACGCAAGTCCCAGCAGGCCCCGCTCGCCGCCGGCTGCGATTTTCGAGCGAATGTCGAGAAATGCGCTCGCGGAGGACGCGCCCGGCTGGCGAACGCGGATCACGCCCGGTTGCTCGACGATGAACAGGCGATTCGAGCCGTCGCCCGCGTGGCCGACGAACACCGGCGACGACAGTCCGCTCAACACGGGAACGAGTTGGACGGCCGCCAAAGCGGGCGGCGACATGACCACCGCCAGCGCGAAGAAGAGATCGCGCATTGCGCGCATGTTCATGGTGCCTCCCAAAAGACGAGTTCGCTACGTCCGGCGTATGACGCGCGGCCCGAAGCGTTGGTTCAGTGCGCGCGCCGCTGAAGCGGCAATCGTTCAGGCGCGAAGCGCGAGCGTCAGTCCAAGCGGCACGAACAGCACGGCGAGCAGATTGCCGATCAGCACGATCGACGCAACTTTGCCGGGCTCCTGCCGGAACTGCTCGGCGACGATGAAATTGAGCACGGCGGGTGGGAGACTTCCGAACAGGATCAGCAGGCCCTGCTGCGTCGGATCCAGTTCGAGCACCGACGCGAGAAGCGCTGCCATTGCGATGCCGGTCAGCGGACACACAATGCCTCCGACGACACCGATGTGCCAGTCGCCGAGGCTCGCCTCGCAAAGCCGTACACCGAGCGAGAGCAGCATCATCGGAATCAGCGCGTCGCCAACCAGCTTGATCGCCACGGCCAGCCATTCGGGGAGCGGCGGCTGCACGACGGCGAAAACGAAGCCGAGCACCGTCGACACGACCATCGGATTACGCAGCAGGTTTCCAAACTTCGCGTGATGATCGACGATCCAGGCACCGAGCGTGAAATGCAAAAGGTTCGAGATCGTGAACAGTGCGACCATCGGCGAAAAACCTGCGGTGCCATAGGCGAGCACGGCGAGTGGCAGACCCATGTTCCCGCAGTTGTTGAACATCATCGGCGGCACGAACGTACGTGGATCCGCGTGCATCAACCGCGCAAACGGCCACGCGAGCAGGCCGGAACCCAGTACGACGCCGACGCTGCCGACGATCAGCATCCAGTTCGCCGCGAGATTGAAGTCCTTGCTCGCCAGCGCCGAAAAGATCAGCGCCGGCGCGAGAACGTTCATGCTGATGCGATTGACCATCGTCATGTCCGGCTTCACGCGGCGCGCGTAGAGCCAGCCGAGCGCGATGATCGAGAAGACCGGCAGGATGATGCCGGCGAGGCGCTCGATCAAAGAATGTACTGGGCGAGGTTGTCGTCGCCCGCGACGCCCGCGAGACGGTTGTCGACGAACGCCGCGTCGATCTGGATCGTCTCGCCGGTACGGCGCGCCGCATGAAACGACACGTCTTCGAGCAACCGCTCCATCACCGTGTACAGGCGTCGAGCGCCGATGTTCTCCTGTCGCTCGTTGACGGAGAACGCGATTTCCGCGACGCGACGGATGCCGTCGGGCGTGAAATCGAGGTGCACCTGTTCGGTACCGAGCAGCGCCTTGTATTGCATCGTCAGGCAGGCGTCCGTCGCG
Source organism: Burkholderiales bacterium (assembly GCA_025935435.1). Classification (GTDB taxonomy): domain Bacteria; phylum Pseudomonadota; class Gammaproteobacteria; order Burkholderiales; family Casimicrobiaceae; genus VBCG01. Next base: position 3,048 of record JAICVH010000084.1, on the reverse strand, counting down.
GTCAGGATGCGTTCGAAGTCCTCGACCGACAACGGTGACAGCTCGACGCGGATCGGCAACCGCCCCTGCAATTCGGGGATCAGATCCGATGGCTTCGACAGGTGGAAAGCGCCCGACGCGATGAACAGGATGTGGTCGGTCTTGATCATGCCGTACTTCGTCGTGACGGTCGTTCCTTCGACCAGCGGCAGGAGGTCGCGCTGCACGCCCTGGCGGGACACGTCTGCACCATGGGTGTCGGTGCGTGCGGCGATCTTGTCGATTTCGTCGATGAACACGATGCCGTTCTGCTCCGCTGCCGTAACGGCGCGCGCCTTGATGTCGTCGTCGTTGATGAGCTTCGCCGCCTCTTCGTCGGTAAGCTGCTTCAGCGCTTCGGGCACTTTCATCCGCTTGACCTTGTGCCGTCCGCCGCCGATCTGCTGGAACATCCCCTGGATCTGCGACGTCAGGTCCTCCATTCCGGGTGGCGACAGGAATTCCATCTGCGGTGCGGAGACGGTGACCTCGATCTCGATGTCCTTGTCGTCGAGATGGCCTTCGCGCAGCATCTTGCGAAATCGCTGCCGCGTTGCGGAGTCCGTCGGCTTCATGTCGCTGAAGTTGACTTCGCGCGCCGGCGGCAGCAGCACGTCGAGCACCCGCTCCTCGGCCGCGTCGGCAGCGCGGTCGCGCACGATGCGTGTTTCACCTTCGCGTGTTTGCTTGACGGAGACCTCGACGAGATCGCGGACGATCGTGTCGACGTCGCGGCCGACGTAGCCGACCTCGGTGAACTTGGTCGCTTCGACCTTGACGAACGGCGCATCGGCAAGTCGGGCGAGACGCCGTGCGATTTCAGTCTTGCCGACGCCGGTCGGACCGATCAGCAGGATGTTCTTCGGTGTGATTTCCTGCCGCAGCGGCTCGGGCACCTGCTGGCGGCGCCACCGATTGCGCAGCGCAATCGCCACCGCACGCTTGGCCGCATCCTGTCCGACAATGTGCTTGTCGAGCTCGGAAACGATTTCCTCCGGCATCATCGGCAACGGCATGTCTTCATCACCCGCAAAATAAAACGGCCGCCGGAACGATCCGGCGGCCGGCCCATTCTACCGCTCGATCGCGCGCGACGCCTCGCGCGCGTCCCGCGTCAGGGCACGAACAGGTTCGCGCAATGACCTGGCTGTGCAGGCGTTGCGGCGATCGCACCGCCGCGCGGGATGCATTGGTCAGGCGGCAGCGCGGCGCCTTGCTCGACGTTCCGCACGAGCAGGTCGAACGCGCGCTGTGCGTGCGGCTCGATCAGCTCGAGCTGCCCGAACACTGCCTTGTACGCGTCGATGTGATTGCCGTTTTGCACCTCATAGAGCCGGTACGCGGGGCGCTTGGGATCGGCACCGCGCGCTGCGGCGTCCAGCGCTGCGTCAACCTTGCGTGCATAGGCTCGTGCGTGGTGATCGATCGGCAGCAGCCCGTCCATCGTGCCCGCCACGGTGATCAGCGGACGCCCGATGAGACCGCTGTTTTCGACTGCGGCCACGCTCGCGCCCACATCCGATTTCGCGAGACGGCTGACGTAGTTGTACGTGCCGAGGCCGCTGCCGTACGTGTCGTACGACGGGTCGAAGCGCTTCTGCCACTGGCACAACGTCACTTCCCAATACGACGTATTGTTGTTCGACCACAACGATACCTGGGCACCGTTCACGACCGGACCGAGAAGATCGGGCGGATAGCCCGCTGCCATGATGTTCTTTGCGGCCGTGCTTTGCAGATTGAAGCCGGAAGCGACGTAGTCGGGAAAGTTGAGCACCGCGGGCGGCAGGTCGGTCAGCAGGTTCGGTGGTTTCGAATCGATGAACGTACCTTCCCAGTCCACGCCGCCATCGAAGAGCTTCGGCGCAACTTCGAGGGCGCGACGCACCTGATAGCCGCCATTCGACGTTCCGACGGCATACGTATAGCGCGGCCATTTGCCGTAGTTCGACTTCACACCTTCGCGTCCGATTTCGGCAGCAGCGATCATGAAGTCGGTCCAGCGCGTGAATTCCTGGCCCGGGTCGTTGGCGTAAAAATGCACATACAGCGACGACGTCGGATTCAGCCGGCAGCCGAGGGGGTCCGCGGCGGTGGTGAAAAACAGGTTCAGCGCGCCCTTGTTCTGCGACACGTAGGCGTAGCCTTGCTGCACGACGTAATCGCTCCACGCGAAGTCGCCGTTGTACTCGCTGCGGTTGCCCGATGCGCCCGCGACGACGAGCTTGCCGTTCCAGTCGTCCGGCAGCCGCAACACGATGCGGCCGGTGCCGAGCGGATCGGCCGCCACGCGCGCCTGGATCTGCAAACCCGGGACGGCCTTGGTGATGGGCGTGCGCTGGCCGGGCGGCGGCGCGATCGTGTCGCGGTCCGTTACCGGCGTATAGGCGAACAGCGGTAGGTTCGGCAGCGTGTTGTTGCCAGGCGTCGTCGCCGGATTGTTGGTCGTGAGATCGGTGCTTTGGACGCAGGTCGCGTCCGCGAGGTCGGACGACAACGCCTTCAACACGTGCTCGCAGCGTGTCTCGGCCGCGGCAGAAAGAGGAATAACGAGACTCAACGCGGCAGCGCCGCAGTATCGACGAAGCATGATTTCTCCGGAAAGGTTCGGACGGTCGTGCGGCGGGCAGGCGGCAGCACGATCGAAACGCGCACGAATGTGACCTGCAACGAGGGCAACCTGCGACGCGGTGCGGCGATGATAACCCAGCGGGAAGTACGTCCCATGCGATCTGCGGCAGCGGCCCATGCACGCGCGTGCGACAATGGCGTGGCTTGCAGTACAGGCCATTTCGCTCGGTGCTCACCACGACCTCGGGGGACACACATGCAGGCACGCCTGATGCTCGCCATTGCGAGCGCCTTGGTTACGGCAGCGTGCGCGTCGATGCTGTCGAAGGCGCCGAACGCATCGGCGCAACTCGCGCCCACGGCGGGCAACCGCACGGCCGGTACGGTGACATTCACGACGAACGGTGATCGCGTGCGCGTCACGGCGAAGGTCACGGGGCTCACGCCGGGCATGCACGG
>JAICVH010000052.1 GCA_025935435.1 Burkholderiales bacterium | reverse complement strand
CGTCGATCGCACCGTTTTTCAGGGCGGCGCGGCCGGCCAACCCGCATCGCTGCGCAACATCGGTGAAGCGCTTGCGTCGGGCGTGCTGTACGGCGGCATCACCGAGGAAGTGATGATGCGCTGGGGCCTGCTGTCGCTCGTCGCGTGGGCGATGCTGAAGCTCGCACGCCGACCGCTCGCCGCGCAGCCACCCGTCATCTACATGCTTGCGATCGTGGTCGTCGCCGTGGTCTTCGCAGCGGCTCATCTGCCAGCCGCCGCCGTCGTCGCACCGCTGGATGCACCGTTCGTCACGCGAATCCTGGTACTCAACAGCATCGCGGGCGTGGTCTATGGCGCGCTGTTCTGGCAGCGGAGCCTCGAAGCGGCGATGGCGGCGCACATGGCGACGCACGTCGCGTTCACCGTCGCGCGCGTGATGCAGTGGGCTTGACGCTTCGCGTGTTTAACAAGGCTCCGTCCTCGATGCTCGACGCTCGATCCTCGACTCGACTCGATCCTTGATCCTCGACGCTCGACCCTCGATGCGCGTGCCTCGACGCTCGATCTCACGCCTTGATGAACTCCTGCTTCCCGCCGAGCCAGCGCTCGAGATGGCGTTCGGCGGCTGCGGGCTCGGTGCGCAGCAGCTCGTCCGCCGCGTCGCGCGCTTGCTCGATCAATGCAACATCGCGCTCGATGTCGGCGAAGCGCAACAACGGCACGCCCGATTGCCGCGCGCCCAGGAACTCGCCCGGTCCGCGGATCAGCAGATCCTGCCGTGCAATTTCGAAGCCGTCGGTCGTTTCATAGATCACCTTCAGCCGCTGCCGTGCCGTATCGGTGAGCGGCTCTTCGAACAGCAGTACGCATGTGCTTTCCGTCGCGCCGCGGCCCACGCGCCCACGCAACTGATGCAGCTGCGCGAGCCCGAAACGCTCGGCATGCTCGATCACCATGATCGACGCGTTGGGTACGTCGACGCCGACTTCGATCACCGTCGTCGCGACGAGCACCTGCAGATCGCCGCGCACGAACGCCGCCATCGTCGCCGCCTTGGCATCGGGTTTCATTCGCCCGTGGAGCAGACCGACCGCGATCCGCTGCGCAGCGACCGACGATTCTGCGTCTGCGACGTCATCGCCAAATGCGCGTGTCAGCTCGGCGTGCAATGCAACGGCCGTCTGCAATTCCAGCTTCTCCGATTCCTCGATCAGCGGACACACCCAGTACACCTGTCGGCCTTCGCGACACGCCTTCCCGATCCACTGAATGATTTCGGTGCGCCGCTTCTGGCTGACCAGACGCGTCGAGACGGGCGTTCGTCCGGGCGGCATCTCGTCCAGCACCGACACGTCGAGATCGGCGTAGAACGTCATGGCGAGCGTGCGCGGAATCGGCGTGGCGCTCATCATCAGCTGATGCGCATCGGCGAGACCCTTGTCGCGCAGCGCGAGCCGCTGTGCGACGCCGAACCGATGCTGCTCGTCGATGATGGCAAGCCCGAGATGGGGCATGCCGACACCCTCCTGGAACAACGCGTGCGTGCCTACGGCGAACGCCGCGGTCCCGCTCGCGATCGCCTCCTGTGCCTTGCGTCGCGCCTTGGCCGGCAGCGAACCCGACAGCCAGGCGATCTCGATTCCGAGGTCACCGAGCCACGCCTGCAACTTGCGGTAATGCTGCTCCGCAAGTATCTCGGTAGGCGCCATGAATGCCACCTGCCTGCCGCTTTCGATCGCCTGCAAGGCCGCGAGTGCCGCGACGATCGTCTTGCCGGAGCCGACATCGCCCTGCAAGAGCCTCTGCATGGGCATCGTTCGCCGCAGATCGTGGCTGATCTCGCGCCACACCCGCTGCTGCGCACGCGTGAGCTTGAACGGCACGCGCTCGAGCAGCTTGCGCGTCAACGCGCCGGTGCCCGTCAGCACCGGTGCGCGCCGAGACGCGCGCGCCTGGCGATGCGCCTTCAGCGACAACTGCTGCGCGAGGAGTTCGTCGAACTTGAGGCGCGTCCACGCCGGATGCGTGCGCGCGTCGAGTGCCTTCTGGACGAGACCGGTGAGGCGTGGCGGCGGCGCGTGCAGGAATCGCACGGCGTCACCGAATTTCCACAGGCTCCGCTTGCGCACCAACGCCTCGGGCAGCGACTCCGACGTGCGTGACGCGTCAGCGGCTATCACGCGATCGATCACCTTGCGCAGCGTTTCCTGCGCGAGTCCCGCGGTCGTCGGATAGACGGGCGTCAGGCGATCGGGAAGCGGCGTCGCCTCGTTCACCACCTTGAATTGCGCATGAACGATTTCGGGGCCGAAGTAGCCATCACGTACGTCGCCGAACACGCGCACGCGCAGACCGGGCTGCAACGATTTCTGATGGCTGGGGTAAAACGAGAAGAAGCGAAGCACGAGCGATGCGCCTTCGCTGCGAGGATCGCGCAACAGGCACACGAGCTGACGCCGCGGTCGATACTGAATCTCCGTGCTGACGACATCGCCTTCGGTCTGCACGGTTTCGCCGACGCGAACGTCAGCAAGCGTCACGACGCGCGTGTGATCTTCGTACCGCAGCGGCAGGTGTAGCACGAGGTCCTCGTCGCGCGTGATGCCGAGGCGCGCGAGCTTGTCGGCGAGCGTATCGGCCGTCTTGCTTCGAGACGTCTTGGCGGCGACTTCAGTGGGCATGCGACGTCGAATATCGGCCAGTCGGCGTCAGGGCCGATGGCCAGCGCACCGCGGTTCGGTCAGGATGGCGATGCGAACGGCGTCAGGCGCCGGGCAGCGCGAGAATCGCTTCGACCTCGATGCGCGCTCCACGTGGCAGCGCGGCCACCTGATACGTCGCGCGCGCCGGATACGGTGCGTTGAAGTAAGTTGCCATGATGTCGTTGATCTCGGCGAACTCGCCGAGATCGGTCAGCAGGATCGACAACTTCACGATGTCGTCGAGCGACGCGCCCGCCGCACGCGCGACCGCCCGCAGGTTGTCGAACACGCGTCGCGCCTGCGCGTCGATCCCGCCGTCCACGATCTGCATCGTCTTCGGATCGAGCGGGATTTGCCCCGACAGGTAAAGCGTATTCCCGGCTCGGATCGCCTGCGAATACGGGCCGATCGCAGCCGGAGCGTCGGGACTTTGGATGGCCTGCTTGGACATGAAAGCTCCTCGTCGAATCAGCAGTTTAGCAGCGCGTCCGCCGCCATCGCGCGCATGCGCCGCGACCGTTCGGGCGCTTTGGACACCCGCACGCTACCGGTATAATAGGTGTCTATAGGGGACGTAGCTCAGCTGGGAGAGCGTCGCGTTCGCAATGCGAAGGTCGAGGGTTCGATCCCCTTCGTCTCCACCATCACGAAGGGCCGGCCACCGCCGGCCCTTTGCTTTCGTGCCGATGCCGGTGATCACGTACGCGTCGCCTTCGCCTTGAGCAGCATCAAGTCGAACTGGCATCAAGTGCCGTAACGTCGGATTGCCGCCGCCACCGACTCGCCTCTCGCGCTCACGATGAAAATCGACGATCCCAAACATCTTCGCGCCCGCGTGCCGCGTGCGCTTCCGCCGCAGCCGATTTCCGAGGAAGTCCTGCTCGAAAAATACGCCAAGGCGAACGAACGAAGCATCCAAGACGTTCGCCGGCGCGTTGCACGTGCGCTCGCAGCCGTCGAAGCACCCGACCAACGCGCGCAATGGGAAGCAGCGTTCTACGGTGCGCAGGAAAACGGCTTCATCCTCGGCGGACGGATCAACTCCGCGGCCGGCACCGACCTCAAGGCAACGCTGATCAACTGCTTCGTGCAACCGGTCGGCGACAGCATCTCCGGCGACGGCGAAGGCGTCGGCATCTACGTCGCGCTGAACGAGGCCGCCGAGACGATGCGTCGCGGCGGCGGCGTCGGGTACGACTTTTCGCACATCCGTCCGCGCGGCGCCCACGTGCGGGGCACCGACAGCCGCGCAAGTGGTCCGCTTTCGTACATGCGCGTGTTCGACCAGAGTTGCGAAACGGTCGAATCTGCCGGCTCGCGACGCGGCGCGCAGATGGGCATCCTGCGCTGCGATCACCCCGACATCGAAGCGTTCATCCGTGCCAAGGACGACGGCAGCCTTACGAACTTCAACATCTCGGTCGCCGTGACCGATGCGTTCGTCGAGGCGGTGCGCGGCGATCGTGCGTGGGAGCTCGTGCACAAGGCGCCGCCCGCCGCAGATCTCGTTGCAGCTGGCGCGCATCAGCGGCACGACGGCCTGTGGGTTTATCGAAGCGTTCCGGCGCGTGCGCTGTGGGGCGGGATGATGCGCTCGACGTACGACCACGCCGAACCCGGCGTCGTCTTCATCGACACGGTCAACCGCGACAACAACCTCTCGTATTGCGAGTCGATCGAAGCGACCAACCCCTGCGTCACCGCGGATACCTGGGTGATGACGACCGACGGGGCTCGGCAGGTGCGTGAGCTCGTCGGTCGCAGGTTCAGCGCTGCCGTACATGGACGCGCGTACGAAAGCGAAAGCGAAGGGTTCTTTTGTACGGGCAACAAACCGGTCGTGCGCGTGGCGACGCGAGAAGGTTACGTGTTGCGGCTGACACCGGATCACCTCGTTCGCCGCGTCAAGCGCGCAACGCGACAGGTTCAGGAACTGGAATGGACTCCGGCAGGAGCGTTGCGCCCGGGCGACGAAATCGTCCTGCACAACCACCGTGCGCTGCCGACGTGGACCAGCGCAGGCACCGAGAGCGAAGGCTATCTGCTGGGACTCCTGATCGGCGATGGCTCTCTTCAGGATGACAGGGCAACGCTCGCGGTCTGGGCACCCGATATCGTGCGCACCGGCAATGGGCCGGTCGCTTATGCATCGACCGGGGCCGCCGGCATCGTGGCGGCCGTCGAGTCCGCAATCGCGCCGATGCATCACCGTGCCGATTTTCGTGGATTTCAGCGACCGATCAGGAATCAGGCGCAGGCGCGGCTCTCTTCCGCGCCGCTTCGTGACCTCGCGCAGAGGTGGGGGTTGCGCCGAGGTAGCAAGACGATAACGCCTCAGATGGAGCGCGCGAGCAGCGCGTTCACCAGCGGCGTGCTGCGCGGGCTGTTCGACGCCGACGGCAGCGTACAGGGCACGCAGGAGAAAGGTGTCAGCGTGCGCCTCGCACAGTCCGATGAACAATTGCTGCAAGCCGCGCAGCGCATGCTGCTTCGGTTGGGCATTGCGTCCACGCTTTATCGCGAAAGACGTCCCGCCCAAATCCGTGCCATGCCGAACGGCCATGGCGGTATGAAGTCCTACGCCACCAAAGCTTCGCACGAGCTCGTCATCAGCGGGGACAACATCGCCGTATTCGCCGAGCGTGTCGGCTTCGCCGATACGGAGAAAACGGCCAGGCTCGATCACCTGATGTCGATGTATAGGCGCAGTCTCAATCGCGAGCGGTTTACGGCAACGGTCGCCACGATCGTCGACGATCAGTGCGAGGACGTGTACGACGTCACCGTGGCCGGCGTCCATGCCTTCGATGCCAATGGATTGGAAGTCCACAATTGCGGTGAGCAACCGCTGCCTTCCTATGGTTGCTGCGATCTCGGCAGCATCGACCTGACGCGTTTCGTGCGCGAACCGTTCACGCCGCGCGCGGACTTCGATTTCGACGGCTTCGCGACGACGGTCGCCGTAGGCGTGCGGATGCTCGACAACGTCCTCGACGTGACCGCGTGGCCATTGCAGCAACAACGGAACGAAGCGATGGCGAAACGGCGCGTGGGACTCGGCTTCACGGGCCTCGGCGACGCATTGATCGAACTCGGGTTGCGCTACGACACCGACGCAGGCCGGGCGATGGCGGCGCGCATCGCCGAGCAGATGCGCGACGCCGCGTATAGGGCATCGGTGAACACGGCCAGGGAGAAAGGCTCGTTTCCGCTGTTCGATGCCGACAAGTACCTCGCCGCGCCGCGGTTCGCGTCGCGCCTTCCCGACGCGATCAAGCGCGCGATTCGCGAACATGGCCTGCGCAACAGCCATCTATTGTCGATCGCGCCGACGGGAACCATCTCGCTGGCGTTTGCCGACAACGCGTCGAACGGGATCGAGCCCGCGTACAGCTGGTGCTATACGCGGCGCAAGCGGATGCCGGACGACTCGATGAAGGAGTTCCTCGTCGAGGACCATGCCTATCGCGTGTTCCGTGATCTGCACGGACTCGATGAGAACGTGCAGATGGTGCCGTTCGATCCGTCGCTAGCCTGCGCGCCAGGTGAACGCTGGACTGATAGCGATGGCACGCCCCGGGCGATGCTCGCGCCGGCGTTCGTGAGCGCACTCGAAATGAGCGCGCAGGACCACATGCGCATGAACGCGGCCGTGCAACCGTTCATCGATACGGCGATCAGCAAGACCGTGAATGTCCCCGCCGATTACCCGTTCGCAGCCTTCGAGGATTTGTATTTCCAGGCGTGGCAAGCGGGCCTCAAGGGCATCGCGACGTATCGGCCGAACGACGTGCTCGGTGCGGTGCTCGAAGTCGCGTCTCCGGCCGCGAGCGCATCGACGCACGAGGATCTCGACGCCGCCGATCCCGATCGACGCATTCGACTGGATCGCACCACCGAACCGCCGCTCGCGAGCTTGCGCTGGCCCGGACGACCCGAATTGCCGAACGGCAATCCGTGCTGGACGTATGTCGTGCGTCATCCGCTCGGTGACTTTGCCGTCTTCATCGGTCACATCGAGAACGGGCGCGCCTACCCGTTCGAGGTGTGGATCAACGGCGCGGAGCAGCCGCGCGGATTGGGTGCGATCGCGAAGACGCTGTCGATGGACATGCGCACGGACGATCGCGCATGGCTCGACATGAAGCTATCCGCGCTGCAAAAGGCGGTCGGCGACGATGCGTTCGAAATGGCGATGCCGCCGGACGGCCGCAAAGTGCGCGTCCCGAGCCTCGTGTCCGGCTTCGCCAGGCTGATTCGCTATCGCGTCAACGAGCTCGGCGGCTTCGACGACGAAGGCGGCGGGAAGACGCCCGTCATCGACGCGCTGATGGGTACGAAGGAACCGAAGGCCGGCCCCGACGGTACGCTGTCGTGGACGGTCGACGTCGTCAATCACACGACCGGTGACGATTTCGTGCTGTTCCTGAAAGAGCTGATCATGCCGAACGGCCAGCGCCGGCCGTATTCGATGTGGCTGTCGGGCGAATACCCGCGGGTGATCGACGGCCTCTGCAAGGCGTTGTCGCTCGACATGCGCGTGTACGACCCCGCATGGATCGGCATGAAGCTGCGCAAGCTCCTGAACTACGGCGAGCCCAACGGCGAGTTCATGGCACGCATTCCGGGGTCGAACAAGGCGCAGACGTACGCGTCGACGATCGCCTATCTCGCGCAACTGATGATCCATCGCTACGCGATGCTCGGCATCCTGACCGAGGAAGGTTATCCAGTTGCCGCGGCCGGTATCCTCGACGTGCCGGAAACGGAGCAGGCGAAGCGCGGTTACAAGACGCTACCGGGCAGGAAGTGTCCCGAGTGCGGGAACAAAGCGATGATCCGCAAGGATGGCTGCGATTTCTGTACGGACTGCGGGTATACGGGCGCCTGCGGGTAAGACGGGAAGGCCACGGGACACGCGACGTCACCAGACGGTCCGGCGCCCAACATCGACGGTTAGCAACCGGGGAAGCACGAACCATGGCAGTGATCGACGAGCGCGTCGTCAACATCGACGACGTCAAACTGGAGCATTTCGAGAAGGGCGATCAGTTCGCAAGTGATGGCGTGCGCATCGGCCCGCTGATCGGCGCCAGGGATCTCGGCTACTCGTATGACGTCGTGCCACCGGGCAAGCGCTCGTGCCCGTTTCACAGTCATCGCGCCGAAGAGGAGATGTTCTTCATCGTGCGTGGCAGCGGCACGCTGCGCTACGGCGACGAGACGCGCCGGATACGCGCGGGTGACGTGATCTGTTGCCCGACCGGCGGACCGGAGACCGCGCACCAGATCGTCAACGACACCGACGCCGAGCTCGCGTACCTGTCGGTCAGCACGATGATGCCCGCCGACATCTGCGAGTACCCGGACTCCGACAAGGTCGGCGGCTTCGCCGCTGGCTTTCGACACGTGACGCGTCGCGGCCAGCATCTCGATTACTGGACAGACGAGATCTGACGGCACACCGGCCGCGCGCGAATGAATCGTTGCGGTCGGCGTTACCGACCTCTACGGCCGAGGTGCTCGATCGGGCCGACGCGCACAGATACGCCGCGCCACACGATCGCGGCCGCTAACCCGGCACGCGTCCGATTCCCGGCAGCTTGATGCCGGGATGCATGAAGTCGATCCCGGTGACGAGCCCGAACAGGTTCACCTCGAATCCTTCGTCGCGCGCGAGCGTCACGCCGACGACGCCACCGAGCGATACCTGATACCCGGTGCCGCTCGGCGTGCGCGCAATCCACTTGCCGTCGGGCAGATAATCCTTGCCGATCGCAAGCGGGGGCAGCGTCAGTTTCATCCCGGGGATGCGCCGCGCGAGATCCGCAACGAACGTGTTGCTGTTCGGCCCGGGCCACGCGCTGTACGAAGTCGCCGCGTAGGCTTCGGCCTCGGATTCGAGCTTCGCGATGACCGCTTCCGCCTCGGCGCCGCGCAGGTCTCCAATCAGCGTCGGCGCCGCACCGTACCATTCGGCGTCCGGCGCGCCGCTATCCGAGATCGTGAGGCCGGAGTGCCCGCCGCGCGCGTACCAGCCGATCACTTCGTAACGCGTGTAGCGATCGGCGTTGGCAGGTTTCGCGGCCACCCACGTATGCACGGCGAATGCGCCGCGCCACCCGAACGTGCGACTCGCATACGCCTGCACGACGGCTTCGGGATGGGCGGCCGGATCGGGTGCCAAGCCGGTTGCGCGATGCGAGGCCGCGCGCCAGTCGCCGCGCATCGAGACGTTGCCGAACGCAAGCGTCAACAGCGGTCCCGTCAGCATCAGCGCCACGGCGAGTGCGAGCCAGCCGATTGCGCGCAAACCATGCTTGAGGATCATCACGGGTCGGAATACGCTCGTGCAACGCCGCGATGTTACCCGCGAACCCGTGTGCCGCCGGACATTCGCCGCTCGTGGCGACCGACGGCGACGTCAATGACCGCGGAATCTTCGATTGCGGCCATTCGACGCCGTCCGCGACAACGGCGTTTCGACGCGTTACAGCGACTTCAGGTACTCGGCGATATCGCTGATCTGCGCTTCCGACAGCGCGAGCGATTTGCGCGCGTTGTAGACGCGTACGACGTCGACGAGCGTCGCCGCCGTGCCGTTGTGGAAGTACGGCGCGTGCTGCCAGACGCCGCGTAGCGGTGCGGTGCGGTATTGCTTCGTCGCGCTGCGCGACGCATAGCTCGGCACGCCATTGGGCTCGGGTTCGCTGACGACATCGGAGGGCGGGTGCAGACGCTCGTTCGCGTCGGTGAACTCTCTGCCCGTGTGGCATGTCGCGCACGTCGCCTTTCCATTGAAAAGCGACTTGCCGCGCTCGGCGGCCGCAGCATCGAAGCTGCCCGGCGGCGGTGCGGGTGCACCCAGCGAGAGCTGGTACGCCTGTAATGCACCGAGCTTGGACGTGATGAGGTCGTCGGTGCCATTCGTGACGTTCACGCCGGTGCGGCGGTCGGTGAACGTTCCGTGCCCGCCCATCTGCGTGACGCCTACGTAACGATTCCAGTACGCGATGTCGTCGCCATCCCCGGTGGACGTGATCTTGTGGATGCCGTCGAGCCCGTACGCCGGCGGAATCACCTGCGGCCCGTTCTGGCCGTCGAGGTTGAAGCGCGGGTCGTATTTGCCACGGCCCCACGAGTTGTAGACCCGTTTGGCCGTCGCATCGACGGCGGGCGACAGCGCGATGATCGCGCCGGGATCGAGATCGCGATTGGGCCAGCCATCGAGGCGCTTGCCGATGCCGGGTGCGAACGCGTTGTCGACCGTCGAATGACACAGCGCGCAGGTGATGCCGACGCGTCTCAACGTATCGCGGCCGTTGACGGTTTCGACGGTACCCTTGACGCCGACGACGGCGTCGAGCTTCAGCAGGGCGAGCGTCGTTGCCGGGCTCCTGAGATCGATGCTCCCGTCGAGGATGCCCTGCTTCACTGTCGCAGGCAACGCATCCGCGTCGACTTTCAGGCCGACCGACAGCGCAGTGACCGGGTCGACAGCGCTCTCGATGACTTCGTGCATGCGCAACGCGTCGGTCCACTG
>JAICVH010000134.1 GCA_025935435.1 Burkholderiales bacterium | reverse complement strand
GTGTCTTCGACGAGCACCCGATGCCGGACAGCTTCGCGACGCGGTGCGGGGCGATGTCGAGCTCGAAGAACGCCTGGATGATCGCAGCCGAGATGGAGTCGTGCCCGCAGCCGGCGCACAGCGTCGAAATCGCGCCTTCGTAATCGCGCCGCGTGTAGCCGAGTGCATTCTTCGGCAGGCCCGGGTGGTGAAGCTTCGGTTTGGCGAGATAAGTCATGGTCAGGGATCAGGTATCGGGCATCAGGTATCGATTGCAGTGTCGCGAGAAAGCAGTCTGTCACGCGGCTTTGCCGCTGCTCTTTCTGATGCCTGATCCCGGATACCTGATCCCTGACAAGGTCGTCACGTTGTAGAGCCGCGCCTTCTCGCCGATCTCGCGCGTGATGAAGCGCTCGGTGATCGGCGTGCCGTCGTAGTGCAGCACCGATGTGAGCTTCGCGGGATCGAGGCCGCATTCGTTGACCAGCAGCATCTTGAGCTGCGCGTCGCGATTCTGCTCGACGACGAATACGTGGTCGTGGGAGGCGACGAAGTCGGCAATCGAATCGTCGAAGGGAAACGCGCGAATCCGCAACCGGTCGAGATGAATGTCCTGGCGTTCGAGCTCGGCGAGCGACTCGGCCATCGCCGCGCCGGTCGACCCGAACCAGATGACGCCGGCGGTCGTCGGCTGCGCCGCACGCGTGACGACGGGCTTCGGCACCAGCTGCTTGGCCGTCTCGAACTTTCGCAGCAGTCGCTGCATGTTGTCGACGTACGCGGGTCCTTCCTCCGTATACCGCGCGTAACGGTCCTTGGTGGTGCCGCGCGTGAAATAGCTGCCGCGCACCGGATGCGTGCCCGGATAGGTGCGGTAGGCAATGCCGTCGCCGTCCACGTCGAGATAGCGCCCGAAATCGCGTCCGGCGTCGAGATCCTCGGCCGTCATCACCTTGCCGCGATCGAGCCGCCGCGCATCGTCCCACGCAAGAGGCTCCGTCAGCCAGTCCTGCATGCCGATGTCGAGATCGAGCATCACGAAGATCGGCGTCTGCAGCCGGTCGGCCAGATCGAATGCGAACGCCCCGAATTCGAAGCATTCGCGCGGGTCCTCGGGCAGCAACAACACGTGCTTGGTGTCGCCGTGCGACGCATAGGCGCATGAGACGAGGTCGGCCTGCTGCGTGCGCGTCGGCATGCCCGTCGACGGGCTTCCGCGTTGCACGTCGAACAGCACGGCCGGGATTTCGGCGAAATACGCGAGCCCCAGGAACTCCTGCATCAGCGACACACCGGGGCCGGACGTCGCCGTGAAGGCGCGTGCGCCATTCCACGCCGCACCGATGACCATGCCGATCGACGACAGCTCGTCCTCGGCCTGCACGATCGCGTAACGCTGCCTGCCATCCGGATCGGTGCGGAACTTGCGACACCATTTCGCGAAGCTTTCGGCGAGCGATGATGACGGCGTGATCGGGTACCAGGCGGCGACCGTTGCGCCGCCATACACGGCGCCGAGCGCGGCGGCAGCGTTGCCATCGATGAAGATGCGATCACCGACGGCGTCGCGACGCGACACCGACAGCCCAATCGGACAGGCGAAGTTGGCCAGCGCGTAATCGCGGCCCAGCGCGAGCGCCTTGCGGTTCGACGCGAGCAGCGCTTCCTTGCCACGGTACTGTTCCGAGAACAGCCGCTCGATTTCGGTGGGATCGATGTCGAGCAGCGCCGACAGCGCGCCCAGGTAGACGATGTTCTTGAACAGTTGCCGCTGGCGGACGTCGTCGTACGTGGCGTTGCAGATCGCCGTCAGCGGAACGCCGAGCGCGGTCACGTCATCACGAAACTTCGACGGCGGCAGCGGCTTCGTCGAATCGTAGAACAGATAGCCGCCGGACTCGATTTCGGCGACGTCCTTGTCCCAGGTCTGCGGATTCATTGCGACCATGAGGTCGACGCCGCCGCGCCGGCCCCGCCACCCGGACTCGACGACGCGCACTTCGTACCACGTCGGCAGGCCCTGGATGTTCGACGGGAAGATGTTGCGTGCGGCCACGGGTACGCCCATGCGCAGGATCGCCCGGGCGAACAGGCCGTTCGCCGACGCGGAGCCCGATCCGTTGACGTTCGCGAACTTGACGACGAAGTCGTTGACGCGAGTCAATTGCTGCACGCGTGCATCCATTCGCTTAATCCGCCGCCATTCCGACTTCCGCCGGTTGCCGCGGTGAAGGTACGCGGCAGCGATCGCCGGCGTGCGTCATGTCGAGCAGGAACTTCTGCATGTCCCACGCACCCGTCGGACAGCGCTCGGCGCACAGACCGCAATGCAGGCACACGTCCTCATCCTTCACCATGACGCGTCCGGTCCTGACCGCGGCCGACACGTAGAGCGCCTGATCGACGTTCGCCGCCGGCGCCATCAGGCGCGTGCGGAGGTCGGCTTCGTCGCCGTTGACGGTGAACGTAATGCAATCCATCGGGCAAATGTCGACGCACGCGTCGCACTCGATGCAGAGCTTGTCCGAGAACACGGTCTGCACGTCGCAGTTCAGGCAGCGCTGCGCTTCGGCGTACGCGAGCTTCGGATCGAAACCAAGCTCGACTTCGGCGCGAATGTCCTTCAACGCAATCACCGTGTCGCGCAAGGGAACGCGATACCGGCGATCGCCGTGGATGCCGTTGTCGTAACTCCATTCGTGAATGCCCATCTTCTGCGACAGCAGATTGACCTGCGGCGGTGGTCGCTCCGCCAGCGACTCGCCGCGGCAGTGGAGGTCGATCGATATCGCGGCATCGTGGCCGTGCGCGACCGCCCAGATGATGTTCTTGGGACCGAACGCGGCATCGCCGCCGAAAAACACGCCCGGTAGCGTGGAGGCAAACGTCACCGTGTCGACGACCGGCATGCCCCATTCATCGAACGCGACGCCGAGATCGCGCTCGATCCACGGAAACGCGTTCTCCTGGCCGATCGCAACCAGCACGTCGTCGCAAGCGAAATGAATCGGCGGTTCGCCGGTCGAGACCAGCTGGCGGCGACCGCGCGCGTCGCGCTGCGCAGCGACTTTCTCGAACAGTACGCCAGTGAGACGGCCGTTGTCGTGCGTGAATTCCAGCGGCACGAGGTAGTTGTGAATCGGGATCCCCTCGTGCATCGCGTCTTCCTTTTCCCACGGAGACGCCTTCATTTCGTCGAAGCCGGAGCGCACGACGACCTGCACATCGTCGCCACCCAGCCGTCGTGAACTGCGGCAGCAATCCATCGCCGTATTGCCGCCGCCGAGCACGACGACACGCTTGCCGATGCGCGTCGTATGGCCGAACGAAACCGACGACAGCCAGTCGATGCCGATGTGGATGTTGGCAGCCGCTTCCCGTCGTCCGGGAATGTCGAGATCGCGCCCGCGGGGTGCGCCGCTGCCGATGAATACGGCATCCCATCGCTCGTCCGCGCTCGGATGGACGAGAGCGGCGAGCGAATCGACGCGCGCGTTGCCGCGAAACTCGATGCCGCCGTCGAGGATGTATCCGACCTCTTCGTCGATCACGCGATCGGGCAACCGGAATTTCGGAATCTGCGTGCGCATCATGCCGCCGGCCTGCGGGTCGCCGTCGAATACGACGCATTCGTAGCCAAGCGGCGCGAGGTCACGCGCGACGGTCAACGACGCAGGACCGGCCCCGACGAGCGCAATGCGCTTGCCGTTGCGACGATCCGGCGGTCGTGGCAGGCGCGGTCGTATGTCCTGCTTGTAATCGGCGGCGACCCGCTTCAGACGGCAGATCGCCACCGGCTCGGGCTTCGCCTCGACGCGGCGATGCTCCGGCGAGCCCTGCTCGACGCGGCCGCGACGACACGCCGGCTCGCACGGCCGATCGCAGGTTCGCCCGAGAATTCCGGGGAACACGTTCGACTTCCAGTTGACGATGTAGGCGTCGCCATAGCGCCCCGCGGCAATCAGCCGGATGTATTCGGGGACGGGCGTGTGGGCCGGACACGCCCACTGACAATCGACGACCTTGTGGAAATAGTCGGGATGCGCGATGTCCGTCGGTTTCAATCCGTCTCCTGGAGCCCCTCGGGTATGGACGGTTCTTTTGGCTGCCTGCCGTTGGACCGGGCGAGCGCTGGACCGTTGCCGCGTCGTGATGCTACGCCTGCGCGGAGAGCAAGAAAAGCGCCGCCGATGCAAGGGCTTGATCGTAGTCCTTTTTTTGCAACAGCGACCGCCGTCCAACGCATCGGACCCAGGGCCGCGCCGGGCTACAATCGCCACGGCGCGTCACCGACGCGCCTCGCCGTCTGGCTATGCACCGATGAACGCCCCTGAACGCACTCCCGTCCGCCTGACGCAGCTTGCGCATGGTGGGGGTTGCGGCTGCAAGGTCGCGCCGGCGCTGCTCAGCAATATCCTGCACGGCGTCGAGCACGCGCTCGTACCCAAAGCGCTGCTCGTTGGGATCGAAACCGCCGACGATGCCGCCGTATATCAGGTGAACGACACGCAGGCGATCGTCGCGACGACCGACTTCTTTACGCCGATCGTCGACGACCCGTTCGACTTCGGCGCGATTGCCGCCACCAATGCACTGTCCGACGTGTACGCGATGGGCGCAACGCCGCTGTTCGCGCTCGCCATCGCCGGCATGCCAATCGCCACGCTGCCGATCGACACGATCCGGCGCATCCTCGATGGCGGTCAGGCGGCGTGCGCACGCGCGGGCATCCCGGTCGCGGGCGGCCACACGATCGACACGGTCGAACCCATCTACGGCCTCGTCGCCATCGGCGTCGTCGACCCGCGTCATCTGAAGCGCAATGCAGGCGCGAAGCCGGGCGACATCGTCATCCTCGGGAAGCCGCTCGGCGTCGGCGTCTACGGCGCCGCCGAAAAGCGCGGTGTGCTAACGCCCGCGTGCTATCGCGTGATGATCGAAACGACGACGCGGCTGAACACGCCGGGCATTGCGCTTGCGAAGCGGGCCGACGTGCATGCGCTTACCGATGTGACCGGATTCGGGCTCGTCGGACATCTGCTCGAAATGTGCCGCGGTGCCAATCTGTCGGCGTCGATCGCATTCGACCGGCTGCCGCTCCTTCCGGATGTGCCCGAACTCGCGCGCGCAGGCTTCGTGACCGGAGCGTCGACGCGCAACTGGGATAGCTACGGCAACGACGTTCGGGTGTCCGCTTCACTCGACGCTATCGAGCGGGCGATCGTCACCGATCCGCAGACGTCGGGGGGATTGCTCGTCGCCTGCGAACCGAGCGCCGTCGACGCAGTACTCGACATCTTCCGGCGTGAAGGCTTCAGCGACGCCACCGCGATCGGGCACTTCGAAGCCGGTCCGACGCGCGTCACGCTTGCCTGAAGCACGGACGCAAAACGCGCGTCAGCGCCGGCGCACGGTGATCGACGCCGTTCGCGTCACGGCGCCGTAGCTGGCTGCGATCGCCACCGACGTGTTCTTTTTAGGCGAACCCGCCGTGACGGGGAACGTCGCCCACGTTGCGCCGGCCGGCACCACGACGCTCGCGGGCACCGACGCGATCGTCGGATTGGCGCTCTTCAGCGTAACCAGCACGCCGCCGCTGCCGGCCGCGGCGCTCAACGTCACGCGGCCCGTCGTTCCCGAACCCGCGGCAACGGTGGTCGCAGCGAACGTCAGCGATGACAGCGCGGGCGCGGCGGCCGGCATAACGGTGAACGTCGCGGTGCGGGTGGTCCCGGCGTAGGAAGCCGAGACGGTCGTCGACGTCGCGACAGAAACGCTCGTGGTCGCGACCGCAAAGGTGGCCGCTGTCGCACCCTGGGCAACGACGACACTCGCGGGAACGATCACTGCACTGCTGGCGCTTCCGAGCGACACGGTCGCACCGCCGGCCGACGAAGGCGCGCTCAGCGTCACGGTACCCACCGCGGAACCTCCGCCGGTGACCGACTGCGGCGTGACGACCACCGACGTGAGCGCCGCGCTCGCACCGGCAGTCGGCTTCCAGCCGAGCTGAATGACGTCGAAGTCGGCCGCGCTAAGCATGGCGAACGCGGGATTCAGGATGTCGTTGTTCCAGCGCGTGTCGAACGTGCCGCCGATATACATGTCGCTGCCATTGTCGGCGACGATCAGCCCGTATTTCTGCATCGCGCGGAAGATCTTGCGCACGTTCGGGTCGCTCGTACGCAGCGCAGGATCCGTCCCGTTGACGCTCGTTTTCAAACGCAGCCGCGCGCCCATCGGGAGCGCACCTGCGGTTGATCCTGCGCGGTGCGATGCCGGGTAGACGTAGCCGTTGGTTGCGCGCACGGTGACGCGAAATGCGTGGCCGATGTCGGTAACGTTCGCATTCCACGCTTCGTCGTAGCGGACGAGGCCCGGCAGGATCGCGAGCCCGGCCGCATCGGCCGACGTCCACGTGTCGGGTCGACGCGCGTTCGTGTTCAGGTCGAAGAACGCTCCGGAACCCGCGTACCACTTCGCGTGCGCGGCGTCGTACCAGACGTTGTAGAGCTCGTACAGATAACGGTTGGTGCAATCGACGATCAGCAGGTGGCGATCGGAACTTGCGCGCTGGTCGAACGAACCCGCCGCGCCGCCCTCCACCCAATGGGGTTGCGATGCTGCGGCCGACGGAATCGGATAGAACGGAACGCCCTGTCCCGTTGCGGGATCGACACCATCGCTTTCATCGGCGTAGCCGAACGTGACGGCGAGTTTCGGCTGCGAGCCATCGACGAC
>JAICVH010000744.1 GCA_025935435.1 Burkholderiales bacterium | reverse complement strand
GTTCTTTCCGGATCAACGAGCGCTTCGTACTTCACGCTGCCGCAGTGGCAACTTCCGTGAACCCGCATTGATGCCTCTCTTGCGCCCTAAGACGACCTAACGTTGCAGGTAACCGCGCCGACGGGATCGGCAATCACTGAATCACCCGATCCGCCCTGACGTGGAGCGAATGGGGGATTGTCACCCCGAGCGTCCGCGCCGTCTTCATGTTCACAACCATGGTGAAAGTCGACCATCTCGAAAGGCAGTTCGGATGGATGGGCGCCTCTCAGGATACGGTCTACGTCGCGTTGGATGAGGTGAAGGCTTGTTCGACATTGCTCTTCGTGAGGCCGTCCAAAGCGCGCACCTCGAGCCCTAGACCTCGTGCGCGTTCCTGCAACTCGCGAAACACAAGCATTTCGCCAGGATTGCCGCGGTCCGTGAGGTACGCCAGCGATCTGGCGTGCGGCACGATTTCACGAATTATCTCAAGCCATTTTCCCGCGATTTCGGCCTGGTTCGGCGAGAAGCCCGTTACGTTGCCTCCAGGCCGGCCAAGGCTCGCTACGAGTTCGGACCTAACCGGGTCCGCCGGACCTATGGCCACGATTGGTATCCGGGCAGTCGCTTTCTTCACGGCGAGTGCTGCAGTTGTGGTCACGGTAACGATGACGTCTGGATTGAGCGCCGCGAGCTCCGCGGCAAGATCGCGGAGCTTTGCCGAGTCGCCTCCTGCCCGTCGATTCACGTCGTGAATGACTCCGTTATCCGCATGCGACGAGAGCGAAAATGCGAGCGCGTCCGTTTGATCGTGGGGTTAGGCCGCACTCGCTCTGTGCGCGGAGGCGATGAGCTTCAAACCCATGCCGAGCAAGACGATTCCGGCAGCTCGGTCGATGAATGTCTTGCATCCCACGTACGCGCGACGCGGCGCGGCCGTGGAGAGCACCGTCGCGACAATGGCATACCAAGATGTCTCCAGGACAAAGACAACCGCGACGAGCGCGAGGGCGAGATGCACCGAGAGATGATTTGGCAAGAATGCCGCGAAGACGCTGGCATAGACAACGGCTGTCTTGGGATTGCTGAGCTGTGTGGTCAACCCGAACCAGAGCGAGGTACTTACGGACCTTGCGGCGTTACTGCCACCATCGTCCGTGGTTGATAGAGGCTGCTTAGCCCCTGCATAGATGCGAAAGCCGAGATAGCAGAGATACAGGCCGCCGAGCACTTTCAGCGTCGAGTACAAGACCGGAACAGCGAGCAAGACGGCCTGCAAACCGCCAAGTGCCGCCAGAGCGAAGACGGTACCGCCAAGTCCCATCCCCAAGGCGGCCGCCACTCCGTTAGCGCGAGACACGGACACTGCTTCCTTGGCCACCATGACAAAGCTCGGCCCTGGACTGATGACACCGACCGCCAACGCGCCAAGGACTGCACCGAGCGAGAGAAGTTCTTGCATGTTGCCTATGACGTGGAGTTGTGCGGCCTACCCGGACAAGCTAACAGGCGCGGCCACCGACGCACACGAGCAAGAAGCCGCATGCCCGGGGGTGCGGTTGAGCGCGTGGTTAGGCGGCCAGTGACTGCCACGAACTGCTCGCGACGAGCAATTATTGAATTACCTCATCCGCG
>JAICVH010000550.1 GCA_025935435.1 Burkholderiales bacterium | reverse complement strand
TCCGATCGCAGCCGTAAACGTTGCCCGCGCGAGACGCCGACGGACTGCCATGCGCACGCCTTCGGCCGCCCGAACCACGCGTCTGCGGGCGTTGCGAGCGTATTTGCGCATGATCGCCGGATGCCGCACCGCGAACAACGTAAATGCCACGAGCGTGCCGCCCGGAAGCAGCAGTTCGATCAACACGTACGGGCCGAGCTTGCGCGACATGGCGGTCATGACTTCGAACATCTGCATTGCGGTTTTCACGGCGGACCTGCATCGGTGCAATCGATGCCGTTACTTTGCAATGCAGCAACTTGCCGATCGCTGACGGATCGGTCGATTTCATTACCACCGAACGACGTTCGGGCGAATTACCGAGCCATCGGACTGACCGTTGACTGACGGATCCGGCGCCGGTCCGCTGCGAGGACGCCACGTCGCGCCCGCCGTTCAGACGAGCGTTGGCGGCGCAGGCGGCGTGCGCGCTTCGAGCTCCGCGACGCGCGTCTCCAGTCGCTCGACCTTCTCGCGCGTCTTGCGCAGCACTTCCGCCTGGGTGTCGAACTCCTGGCGCGTCACGAGATCGAGGCGCGCCAGTCCGCTTTGCAGCATCGCCTTGATGTTCTTTTCGAGATCCCTGGCAGGCGAGCCTTCGAACGCCTTTCCGATGCGTGCGGCGAGTTCGTCCAGGGACTTGGCGTTGAGCATGGGTGCCTCCGTTGGTGGTTACGCGCTTCGACCGGCAAAGTACTCCGCTGTTCGGCATCGCGTCCGCAGCGCGCGCCCCAGCCGCGTGCGAGTTCCGAGGAATCGCGCCCGCGGTTGGTGCAAAGGACCGAGCGCGATGTGCGTTGCGACGGTGGACGAAGCACTCATCTGCTTGACGGGCAACGCTTTTCGAGCACGGGCATGCGACGTGCAGACGAGGGTCTGCATATTCGCTCACCGGAGAACGTGGAATCCATGAAAGCGCATTCTGCCAGCCACCTCGCGGCGTTCGCGACGTTCGTCGCACTCGCCTCCCCCGTGAGCGCTCAAGCGCCCGCGTCCCCAGCCGAACCGTTCAGCCTCACCGGCAACGTCGGCGTCTACAGTCAGTACATCTTCCGCGGGCTCACGCAAACGGATCGCAAGCCTGCACTGCAGGGAGGGTTCGACATTGCGCATGCGAGCGGCTTCTATGCGGGGACGTGGGCATCGAACATCAGCTGGCTGCACGACGCGGGCGTCGTCGACCACGGCGGAAGCCTGGAATGGGACTTCTACGGCGGCTACAAGTACGCGATCACCGAGGACTGGGGCGTCGATGCCGGCGTGCTGTACTACTGGTATCCGGGCACCTACCACGCAGACGTCACCAAACCGAACACGACCGAACTGTACGTCGCCGGGTCGTGGAAGTGGGTATCGCTCAAGTACTCGCACTCCGTCGCCGACACATTCGGCATCCCGAACTCGGAAAACAGCTGGTATCTCGATCTGTCCGCAAATTATCCGATCACCGATGCGCTGACACTGAACGCGCATGTGGGCCGCCAGGAATTCAAGGGCAGCACGAACGGCTTCGCCAACGGTGCGACGCTGGATTACACCGACTGGAAACTGGGCGTGACCTGGGCCGCCGGCAACGGCTGGAACATCGGCGCGTATTACACCGACACGAACGCGAAGGACGCGGGCTACACGCTTGCAGGCCGCAACATCGGCAAGGCCACCGGCACCGTGTTCGTGCAGAAGACGTTCTGACGCGAGGGAGGACAAATGAAACTGGTCACCGCCATCATCAAGCCGTTCAAGCTCGACGAGGTCCGCGAGGCCCTCTCCGCCATCGGGGTCCAGGGCATCACCGTCACCGAGGTCAAGGGCTTCGGGCGGCAAAAGGGGCATACGGAGCTTTACCGCGGCGCCGAATACGTCGTCGATTTCCTGCCGAAGGTGAAAGTCGAAGCCGCGCTGAAGGACGACCTCGTCGACCGCGCGATCGAAGCGATCGAAAAGGCGGCGAACACCGGCAAGATCGGTGACGGGAAGATCTTCGTTTTCGACCTGCTGCAGGTCGTGCGGATTCGCACCGGCGAAACCGGCGCCGATGCGCTGTAACGGGAGGCATTCATGAAAAGAATACTGATGATGCTGTTGCTGCTCGCCGCAGCGGGGATTGCCGCGCCGACGATGGGCCAGGACAAGACGGCAGCACCCGCCACCGCCGCCGCCCCGGCGAGCGAAACGAAAGCGGCGGACGCGAGGCAGGATGCGGCGCCGGCAACGCCCGCGGCGTCTTCCACAGCCGCAACGACGGCATCGGCCCCCGCACCCAACAAGGGAGACGTGTCGTGGATGCTCGTCTCGACGACGCTCGTCCTGATGATGAGCATTCCGGCACTCGCGCTGTTCTATGGCGGCATGGTGCGCGCGAAGAACATGCTGTCCGTGCTGATGCAGGTATTCGTCGTGTTTTCGCTGATCACCGTCCTGTGGTGCGTTTACGGCTACAGCCTTGCGTTCACCGAAGGCAACGCGTTCTTCGGAAGCTTCGACCGCCTGTTCCTCAAGGGCACGTTCGATTCCGCGAAGGGCGAGTTCGCGATGGCCGCGACGTTCTCCAAGGGCACACCGCTGCCCGAGCT
>JAICVH010000236.1 GCA_025935435.1 Burkholderiales bacterium | reverse complement strand
TTGCTCGCCAAACTCGGCGTCATCGTCGTCGCCATGTTCGGCTTCGGATACGCGCTCGTGCCGTTCTACGAGAAGATCTGCGAAGTGACGGGCCTGCGCGACATCGACCGGCCCGACACCGTCGTCAACACGCAAGTCGACCGGACGCGATTCGTGCGGATCGAACTCGACACGAACCTCCACGGCATGCCGTGGAAATTCCGCGCGCTCGAAACCACGACCGATGTTCATCCGGGCGCGGTAACCCAGGTCGAATTCGAAGTCGTCAACCTGACCGATCATCCGGTCACCGGGCAAGCGATCCCGAGCTACGGACCACGCAACGCCGGGCAATACTTCCGCAAGCTGGACTGCTTCTGTTTCTCCAAGCAGACGCTCGCGCCGGGCGAGACGCGCCGGATGCCCGTCGTCTTCGTCGTCGATCCCGAACTGCCCAAGGACGTGGCGACGATCACGCTGTCGTACACGTTCTTCGCCGTCGAAGGCAATCGTACGGCCCTCTAGGAGCTGCGCATGACTACCGCCACGGGCGCCAAGCCTTATTACTTCGTCCCGCAGCCGTCGCATTGGCCGATCCTCGGCTCGTGTGCGCTGCTGCTGATGGGGACCGGCGCCGCATTCTGGTTCAACGGCTACGCGGCGGGGCCCTGGATGGTCGCGGCCGGGTTCTGCGTGCTGCTGGTCATGCTGTTCGGCTGGTTCGGCACCGTCATCGGCGAATCCGAGGGCCGGCTCTACAACAAGAAGGTGGACCTGTCGTTCCGCTGGAGCATGAGCTGGTTCATCTTCAGCGAGGTGATGTTCTTCGCGGCATTCTTCGGCGCGCTCTTCTATGTGCGCAACGTGTCGGTGCCGGACCTCGGTGGACCGCTCACCGGGCGCGTGCTGTGGCCCGAGTACGCCGCGCAATGGCCGACCGTCGGTCCGTACATCCAGCAGCGCTTTTCGCCGATGGGCGCGATCGGCATTCCGTTGCTGAACACGATCATTCTCGTGACGTCCGGCGGCACGTTGACGCTCGCGCATCACGCATTGAAGGCCGGTCATCGC
Source organism: Burkholderiales bacterium (assembly GCA_025935435.1). Classification (GTDB taxonomy): domain Bacteria; phylum Pseudomonadota; class Gammaproteobacteria; order Burkholderiales; family Casimicrobiaceae; genus VBCG01. Next base: position 3,951 of record JAICVH010000236.1, on the reverse strand, counting down.
GGTGCGCTCAAGTTCTGGCTGTTCGTGACGATCGCCCTCGGCGCCACGTTCCTCGGGTTCCAGGCGTACGAGTACACGCACGCGTACAGCGAACTGAATCTGAAGCTCACGACGGGTGTTTACGGCTCCACGTTCTTCATGCTGACGGGCTTTCACGGTGCGCACGTGACGATCGGCGCGATCATGCTTACCGTCATGCTGGTGCGCGCGTTCCGCGGTCACTTCGACGCCGAGCACCACTTCGGCTTCGAGGCCGCGGCGTGGTACTGGCACTTCGTCGACGTCGTGTGGTTGCTGCTGTTCGTGCTCGTGTACTGGCTATAGGCCGCCCGGCTGAATCCAGCCCATCCACCACGAGAACACGAGAAACGCGATCAACGCCATCGACAGGAGCACGCGGACGGCGAGCGCCGTGACCACCCGACTGCCGCGTCCGCGATCGCGGTAGAGGAACACGAGCGCGGTGAAGAGCGCGATGACGACCGCGACGAGCGCGGTGATGACGATGGCTCTCATGGCGTGCGCGCTTGCCGATCGAGTGTAGCACTCGCGTCATGGCCGTCACGTCGCACGCGCCCGCAGTTCCCGCCGCGAGCGTCGTGCGCCGGCGCCCTGCCTGGATCCCGGCCGTGGCAGCATGGGTGACGATCGCCGTGTGCCTGACCGCAGGTCATTGGCAATACCAACGGATGCACGAAAAGGAAGCGCTGCGCGCGCAGTTCCAGTCGGCCGCGGCGGCGGCACCCGTTGCGTTGCCGCACGATGTCGATGACTGGCACCGATGGCGCTTTCGCGCCGTGCGGCTCGACGGTGAATTCGACGCGCGCCACCAGATCCTCGTCGACAACAAGGTGCACGACGGTCGCGTCGGATTCGAGGTCATCGCGCCGCTGCGCCTTGCGGATGGCCGCACCGTTCTCGTCGATCGCGGCTGGGTGAAGGCTGGCCCCAGCCGCACGCTGCTGCCGCAACCACCGCTTCCGTCGGGAACCGTGTCGTTGCGCGGTCGCATCGATGTCCCGTCGCCCGCCTATTGGCGCAGCAGTAATGAAACGGTGCCTGCCGGGCCGTTGTGGCAACACGTCGAACCTTCGAGTTTCACGCGAGCGACGGGGATTGCCGTGTTGCCTGTCATCGTCCGCGCGCTCGAGACGCCGCACGGTGGTGACCTTTTCGTCGATGACACGCTGCCCGACACCGGGACCGCCAAACACCTGAGCTACATGGTGCAGTGGTATGCGTTCGCAGCGATGGCCGCCGGGCTCTGGCTCTGGCTGGATGTACGCCCGCGGCTCGCGCGGATCGCGCGGTGATCGAATCGACCGACCACCCGACGCGTTCGGCGCCCGATGCGAGTGCGCAGCCGGTTCAGCGCGCACGAGGACGCACGACGCGCAGCACGCGGCGGCTCTTGGTGTTGCTCGCCGTCATCGCGCTGGCGCCGGTCGTGCTGTCGTACCTCGCGTATTACGCGCTGCCGCGGGATGCACGCGTCAACTACGGCACGCTGCTTCCGACCACACCGCTCGCCGAATTTGCCGGGATCGAGCTCGACGGCAGCGTCTTTGGGAGCAGCGCTCTGCGCGGCCGCTGGATCATGCTGATCGTTGCGCCGGCCGCCTGCGACGCGCACTGCGAGGCAGCGTTGTACGCGTCGCGACAGGCGCGCACGATCCAGAACGCGGAACGCGAGCGGGTGCAGCGCGTGTGGCTGATTCCCGATGAGCGCGCGCCGTCCGCCGCCGTGCTTGCGGAGCACCCCGATCTTCGCGTTGTCCGCGTTCGGTCCTTGCCCGCAATGCCGGTGGGCGAGGAGCGGATGTACCTGGTCGATCCGCTCGGAAACTTCGTGCTTGCGTGGCCATCCAATCCGGACATCAAGGCGCTTGCCAAGGACCTGTCGCGCCTGTTGCGCGCTTCGCGTATCGGTTGAGCGCCGTTCGCTGATCCACCTATCGACGTCCGGTAAAATCGCACTCCCTTCGACGTCCGATTTCTGCGGAATTCTCCTTGACGAGCATCGTCCTCGCTGAAGCGCGCGCACGTCAGCTGTTTGCGCTGACCAAGCCGCGCGTCGTGTCGTTGATCGTCTTCACTGCGATCATCGGCATGTTCCTCGCCGTGCCCGGCATTCCGCCCGTCGGGCCGGTGCTGTTCGGCACGATCGGCATTGCGCTCGTCGCGGGTGCCGCTGCAGCGATCAATTGCCTCGTCGAACAGAACATCGACAAGCTGATGCGGCGCACGAGCTGGCGTCCGCTACCGCGCGGGCAGTTGTCGTCGTCGCAAACGCTCGGATTTGCCGCCTGCGTCGGCGGCACCGGTCTGTGGATACTCCACGCGCTCGTCAATCCGTTGACGATGTGGCTGACGTTCGGAACGTTTGTCGGCTACGCGGTCGTGTACACGGTGCTGCTGAAGCCCGCGACGCCGCAGAACATCGTCATTGGCGGTGCGTCCGGCGCGATGCCGCCGGTGCTCGGCTGGGCCGCGGTCACCGGCGAAGTGTCGCCCGAGGCGCTGCTGCTGTTCCTGATCATCTTCGTGTGGACGCCGCCGCATTTCTGGTCGCTCGCGCTCTATCGCCGCGACGATTACGCGAACGCCCGGCTGCCGATGCTTCCGGTGACGCACGGCGTGCGCTATACGCAACTGATGATCGTCCTCTACACGGTCGCGCTGGTCGGCGTGACGCTGATGCCGTATGCACTGCGGATGAGCGGCGTCGTGTACCTCGCGGGCGCACTGTTGCTCGGCGGCATGTTCCTGCGCTACGCCATACAGCTGTATCGTGCGTACAGCGATCGCCTGGCTCGCGCGATGTTCCGGTTTTCGATCGTGTATCTCGCCGCGTTGTTCTCCGCGCTCTTGCTCGACCACTACTGGCGGCAGATCGTGTGACGACGGCAACGCTGCGTCGGTCGATCGCGCTGCTGCTGATCGCGGCGCTTGCTGCGTGCAACGCCGGCGGACCGTCGTTCCAGTCTTCCGACATCACCGGCTCGTCGTTCGGGCGCGATTTCCAATTGAAGGATCCGCAGGGCCGAACGCGCACGCTGGCGGATTTCAAGGGCAAGGCGGTCGTGCTGTTCTTCGGCTACACGCAGTGCCCGGACGTCTGCCCGACCACGCTCGCGTCACTCGCGGAAGCGATGAAGCGCCTTGGTCCCGACGCCGATCGCGTGCAGGTTCTGTTCGTGACGGTCGATCCGGAGCGCGACACGCCTGCGTTGCTCGCGCAGTACGTACCTGCGTTCGATCGGCGCTTCCTCGGTCTCTACGGCGACGCGGACGCGACGGCGCGCACGGCGAAGGAATTCAAGGTGCTCTATCAGAAAGTCGCGGGACCGACCGGCAACTACACGATGGATCACTCGGCGGGCACGTACGTCTTCGACCCGCAGGGGCGGCTGCGTCTCTATGTCTCGAACGGCCAGGGCCCCGACGTGTTCGTGCACGACCTGCGCGAACTGCTAAGCGCCGCGTAACCTCGTATCGCGAGCAGAGCGAGCTCCGGGTCAACCGCGCCGCTCGATCAGCTCGATCTTGTAGCGATCCGGGTCCTCGACGAACGCAATCACGGTCGTGCCGCCCTTGACCGGGCCGGCGTCCCGTGTGACGGCTCCGCCGTAGCGGCTGCTGGCCGCGCGCACCGCGCCGCAGGTCGCCGCGGCGTCGTCGACCTCGATCGCGATATGCCCATACGCGGTCCCGAGTTCGTAGTGATGGACGCCGTAGTTGTAGGTGAGCTCGAGCACCGCATGCGTGCGCTCGTCACCGTAGCCGACGAACGCGAGCGTGTATTTCTGCTCGGGCCGGTCGGTCCTGCGCAGCACCTGCATGCCGAGGACGTTCGTGTAGAACGCAATCGACCGCTCGAGATCGCCGACCCGCAACATCGTATGCAGCATTCGCATCGTTGCCTCACGTGGTGAATTCATCACGCGCGTC
>JAICVH010000349.1 GCA_025935435.1 Burkholderiales bacterium | reverse complement strand
GTCGAGCTCGGACTGCGCAACGCGCGTGTAATACGCGTCCCACACGTGGGTTACCGCCGTGAGCTGCGAGTTCGGCCCGTACTTCGACATGTCGGAGTGATACGCAACCGCGTAGATCTTCTTTGCTTCCGCTGCCTGCACGACGGCAGTCGAGTCGGTGTGGTGCGTCAGCACGTCGGCGCCTTGTGCAGCGAGCGTGTTGGCGGCTTCGCTTTCGCGGCCAGGGTCGAACCATGAATTGACCCACACGACCTTGACCTCCGCTTTCGGATTCACGCTGCGCATGCCGCGCGCGAATGCGTTGATCCCCATGACGACTTCGGGAATCGGAAACGCTGCGACGTAGCCTGCGACGTTGGTCTTCGTCATGCGCCCCGCGACGATGCCGGCGAGATAGCGGCCTTCGTAAAAACGAGCGTTGTAGGTGCCGACGTTCTTCGCCGTCTTGTAGCCGGTCGCGTGCTCGAAGTGCACGTTCGGGAACTGTTGCGCGACCTTGACCGTCGGGTTCATGTACCCGAACGACGTCGTGAAGATGAGCTTGTGACCGGATTGCGCAAGTTCTCGGATCACGCGCTCGGCGTCGGCGCCTTCGGGAACGCTTTCGATGTACTTCGTCGTGACCTTGCCAGCAAGGTTCTTTTCCATGGCGAGCCGCGCGATGTCGTGCTGATGCGTCCAGCCGGCGTCGCCGATCGGGCTTACGTAGATGAATCCGATCTTCAGCGGCTCCTTCGTCTGCGCAGCGGCGGGCAGCGCGAGCGCCGCGGCGCACGCGGCCAGTGTCGCGACCGCCATCCTGCGGGTCATGGAACACATCGTGGTTCTCCTCGTAGAAACGCCGCGCCAGACGGCCCGGGCCGGAATTGTACGCGCGTGGCGCTATTCCGGGTGGTACACCCGCCCGAGCGATGCGGGCGCATTGAGGCGGATCGTCGTCGCGTCGCGCGAAATGATCGCGAGCACGGCGATCGTCGCCAGGTACGGCAACATCGCGAGCAACTGCGAGGCGACTTCGACGCCGGCAGCCTGCGCCTGGAATTGGGCAAGGGTCACGCTGCCGAACAGATACGCGCCGACCAGCACGCGCCACGGCTTCCACGTCGCGAACACGACGAGCGCGAGCGCGATCCAGCCGCGGCCCGCCGTCATGCCTTCGACCCACGACGGCGTGTACGCGACGGCGAGGAACGCGCCGCCAACGCCCGCGCACGCGCCACCGAACAGCACGGCGGCGTAACGGATGGCGATCACGTGATAACCGATCGCGTGTGCTGACTGCGGCGCTTCGCCGACGGCGCGCAGGACGAGCCCGGCGCGCGTCCGGTAAAGAAAAGCATGGACGCATGCGAACAGCACGAGCGATACATAGACCAGCGGGTTGTGTCCGAACAGCAGCTTGCCGACGATCGGAACGTCGGTCAGTCCGTCGATATGAATGGGCGTGATGCCTTCGATGACAACGCTCAGGAAGTCGCGGCCAACGAACGCCGACAGCCCTACGCCGAACAGTGAAAGTGCAAGGCCCGTTGCCACCTGGTTCGCGCGCAGCGTGAGCGCGATGACCGCGAAAACCAGCGACAGCATTGCGGCAGCCAGTGCGCCGGCGCCGACACCGAGCCACGGCGACTGGGTGCGCGCTGCGACGATGAACGATGCAACCGCGCCTACCAGCATCATCCCTTCGACGCCGAGGTTCAGCACGCCCGATTTCTCGACGACGAGCTCGCCAAGCGCGGCGAACACCAGCGGGGTTCCAGCCGCCAGCGTCAGCAACGCGAGTTGCGTCAACGTGTCCATCTACGAACGGACTGGCATCACGCCCGCCACGCGCACGCGATAATTGACGAACACGTCGGCGGCTAGCAGGAAGAACAACAACGTCCCCTGGAACAAGCCAGTCACGGCGGATGGCAGCGCGAGATTCATCTGCGCCGATTCGCCACCGAGGTAGAGAAGCGACATCAGCAGGCTCGCGAGCGCGATGCCGAACGGGTGCAGCCGCCCCACGAACGCGACGATGATCGCCGCGAAGCCGTAGCCGGGCGACATGGAGGGCAACAGCTGCCCGATCGGGCCCGCCGCTTCGCCGACACCCGCGAGGCCTGCGCATGCACCGCCGGCGAGCATGCCGAGCCAGACGTTGCGTCGCGCGGAAATCCCCGCGTAATTCGCCGCGGCAGGTGCCAGCCCAGCGACCCGCATTTCGAAGCCGACGATGTGCCGACGCACGAACACCCACGCCAGCGCCACGACGGCGAGCGCGAGCAGCAGGCCGACGTTCAACCGCGTCTCGGCGAGAAGGTTCGGCAACAATGCGCTGTCGGTGAACAGCTTCGATTGCGGAAAGTTGTAGCCCTCCGGATCCCGCCACGGACCGTGCACGAGCCACGACAGCAGCAGTGCCGCGACGTAGACGAGCATCAGCGACGTCAGGATTTCGTTGGCGTTGAAGCGTGTGCGTAACCACGCCGGGATTGCCGCCCAGGCCATGCCCGCCAGCGCCCCGCATGCGAACATCGCAGGAAGCAGCACGATCGACGGCAAGTCGGCATCGCCGGTGACGAGCGCAAGTCCGCCGCCCGCCATCGCGCCAAGCGTCAACTGGCCTTCGGCGCCGATGTTCCACACGTTCGCGCGGTAGCCGATCGCGAGGCCCGTCGCAATCAGCATCAGCGGCGTCGCTTTCAGCAACAGCTCGGCAATTCCGTAACGGGTCGCCACCGGCGCGATGAAGAACGCCTTGAAGGCGGCAAGCGGATTCTTGCCGAACGCCTCGAAGACAATGAACCCGATGAGGAGCGTTGCGGCCGTTGCCAGCACGGGCGCCATCCACACGGCGAGTCGCGACGGCTGTGGCCGCGCCTCGAAGAACACTCTCATGCGCGTGTGACTTCGGCGACCGCTTCGACCGGCTTCGGCCGCGAGCCCGCCATCAGCATCCCGATCTCTTCGGGACTCGTGGCGTCGACCGGTTTCGTTTCGGACAGCCGGCCCTGCGCAATCACCGCCAGCCGGTCGCAGATCTCCATCAATTCGTCGAGTTCTTCCGAGATGACGAGCACCGCGACACCGCTATCGCGGAGGTCGATCAGCGCCTGCCGGATCTGCGCCGACGCTCCGACGTCGACGCCCCAGGTCGGTTGCGCTGCGATCAGCACTTTCGGCTGCTGGCCGATCTCGCGGCCGACGATGAATTTCTGCAGGTTGCCGCCCGAGAGGCTCCGTGCCGCTGCTTCAGGACCGGTTGCCTTGACGCCGAACCTGGCAATGGTCTGCATCGCATACGCGCGCACACCGCTGCTGCGAACGAAACCGTGCGCAACGAGCGCCGGTCCGCGCGTCGTCAGCAGTGCGTTGTCGGCAAGCGACATTTCGGGAACGGCACCTCGCCCGAGTCGCTCCTCGGGCACGAAGGCGAGTCCGCGCGCGCGTCGCGCGGCGGCGCCGAGCCGTCCCGCGGGCGTTCCGCACAGCACGATCGCATCCTTGCGTCCGAGCGTGCGCTCGCCGGAAAGCGCCGCCAGCAATTCGCGCTGGCCGTTGCCCGAAACACCGGCGATGCCGACGATTTCGCCGGCGCGTACGCTGAACGAGATGCCGCGCAACGCCGTCCCGAACGGATCGTCGGCGCGCACGTCGAGCGCGTCGACGACCAGCGCAGGTGCACCGGCCGCTCGGTCCCGATGACGCGGGTGCGGCAGCTCGCCGCCGATCATCATGCGCGCAAGCGCGGCC
>JAICVH010000650.1 GCA_025935435.1 Burkholderiales bacterium | reverse complement strand
TTGTAATTGTGCGCCAGCGTGCGTGCCCGAAGCGGCTGCCGGTGCTTGGACGGCAGGGTCTCCGGGAGTTGGCGTAGCGTCCACATGAACAGGGCAATGGTGAAACCTAGCATCACACCAAAAATCGAGCGCCATCCGAACACGTTCAGTACGGCTCCGCCGACGACCGGGGCCAGCGCGGGTGCAATTCCGAACACCAGCGTTATTTGCGACATCAGACGCTGCGCCTCAGCGCCCTGAAAGCGATCGCGCACGACCGCGCGTCCAACGACCAGGCCGCTACCTGCTGACAAGCCCTGGAGCGTACGGAACAGCCATAGCGATTCGATATTGCCGGCGATTGCGCAACCGAGTGACGCGATTGCGTAGATGACGAGTCCTCCGAGGATGATCGGCCGCCGCCCGAAGGCATCCGCGAGCGCGCCATGCCACAGCATCATGAAAGCATAGGCAAAAAGATAGGCGGACAGCGTCTGCTGCACGGCCAGCGGCGATGCCGACAGGTCGCCGCCGATCGCATCGAACGCCGGCAAATACATGTCGATGGCAAAGGGGCCGAGCATCGACAAAGACGCGAGCAACGCCGCGAACGCCCATGACCGAGCGTGTCCGCGCTCGTCGTCTCGAACGTCAGCAGCCGGTACGACGCGACGCGTCAGATCGCGTCCATTGTTGCGTTGCCGGCGAGTGCCGCATCGACCGCGCTGCGGGTGTACTGCGGTGCAAACAACGAGATGAAGTCGTAAACGTACCCGCGTAGAAATACACCCTTCCGTAACGCGAGTCTGGTCGTCGATGCTCCAAACAAGTGACTCGCATCGAGCAGTTCGAAGTTGGTGTCCTTCTCGGGGTCGAACGCCATCCTGGCAATGATTCCGACGCCCATGCCGAGCTCGACGTAGGTCTTGATCACGTCTGCGTCGAGCGCCGTCAACACGACATTGGGTTCGAGGCCTTTTGCCGCAAACGCCGCATTGATCGCGGTACGCCCGGTGAACGCGAAATCGTACGTAACAATCGGATGCGCAGCGAGCGCTTGCAGCGTGAGGGGTTTGACGGATACGAGTGGATGACCTTTCGGGACTAGTACGCCGCGGTTCCACTGGTAGCACGGAAGCGTGATCAACGCGGGATCGTCGGCAAGTGCTTCAGTGGCAATGCCGACGTCGACTTCCCCCGAAGACGTGTGCGCGGCAACCTGGACGGGATTGCCCTGATGCAGGACGAGTCGTACCTTGGGAAACTGCGCCGAGAACTTGGACAGCACCTGAGGCAGGACGTAACGCGCCTGCGTGTGCGTGGTGGCGATGGCGAGCACACCAGAGTCTTCTGCTCGGTATTCGTCGGCCACGCGCTTCAGATTGGCGATCTCACGCAAAGCGCGTCGAGCCGTGGCGACGACGACTTCACCGGCCGGGGTCAACGACGTCAGCCGCTTGCCTTGCCGGACGAACACGCGGAGACCGAGCTCGTCCTCGAGTTGCCGGATTTGCTTGCTGATCCCCGGCTGGGACGTATAAAGCGCTTCCGCGGCGTCGGACACGTTGAGTCCATTGTCCACGACCGCGCACAGATACTTGAGCTGCTGGAGATTCACGGCCGTTATAACCCAGCGACACAAAATGAGCCGGATTATATGATTCGCGCGCTGGCCGTCTCATGACGCAACGCCTAAAAGTCCATCCTACCCACCCCCAGGCGCGCCTGCTGCGCGTTGCCGCGACGCTCTTGCAGCGCGGTGGTGTCATCGCATACCCGACTGACTCCAGCTACGCGCTCGGTTGTCGCATCGGCGACGCCCAGGCCGCCCGCCGCATTCGACAGCTGCGTGGTGTCGATTCCCACCATCATCTAACGCTGGTATGTCGCGATCTCGCGCAGGTGGGCCGCTTCGCGCGAATGGACAACTGGCAATTTCGTATCGTGCGGCAGGGCACGCCCGGGAGCTTCACATTCCTGCTGCGTGCCACCGACGAGGTTACCCGCGGTGTGCAGCATCCGAGGCGTAGCACCATCGGCG
>JAICVH010000600.1 GCA_025935435.1 Burkholderiales bacterium | reverse complement strand
TGCGGGCGTGACCGCAAAGGTGACGCCGGGGCTGATCGAAAGCGTACGGCTGCCAGAATCCTCGGGCTCCGCCTCGTCGCCGGCGTCACGCCCTTTGTAATGCGCGTTCAACTGGAGCATGAGCGCCAGACGATCGGTGACGTCGTAACGCCCGCCGATGTCGATCAGCAGCTGCCGCCCTGGGCGGAACCCGTGATGCGAGCCAAGCGGCAGTTGCGCATTGGCCTGCACGAACCACGACGCATTGAGGTCGCCGAGCGCCTGCCGGTAATACGCACCGAGTAGCGCGTCGGTCGTGCCGCTGCCCGGTTGCAGCGTGCGTTCGGCACGCTCGCCCTCGCCGTTGGTGACGGTCGTGCGCCCCGTCGGCAGCTTGAATCCGCCGGTAATTCCGGCGAAGCCCGCGCGCGTCGCCTCCGGTTCGAGCGGAGTCGTCGCGAACTGATAGCGCGCGATCACCCGCATGTCGCCAAGGCCGGAGAAGTTCCATGCTTCAACCAGTTGCTGACCGCCATGGTTGTGGATGTGTTCATGCTTGCGGTCGACCCAGGGCACGATGAGCGATATGCCCCACGCGTCCGAAATGCCATAGTCGAAGGTCGCGAAGAGATTGCGATTGACAGTGCGCAGCTCATCGTGATGACGTGCGATCGCGCCAACCGCGACGTCGTTGGTTCCGGAACGGGGTTGATCCTGGTCGATGTACTCGAAACGCAAGTCGGCACGAATGCCCGGTTCGTTCCAGACGCCTTGAACGCCCCAGTTGGTGTTGACCATGCAAAACGCCGAGCCGCACGATGCGGCCGCGGGGGCGACGACGCCGGCGACAAGCATCGCACCCGCACATAGCGTAAGCAGTGCACGCGCGCGAACGCAGCAGCGCAAAGCCATTGGAAACTCCTTGAAAGAGATCGAGGACGATCCGGCGCGGCCGTCTCGGCCGCCGCCGTCAGCAGATCAGCGATGCAGCGTGCTGTTCGAGTACGGGCGGGCCCCGCGCGCTGACCGATCCGTCGCGAGAGCTCGGAACGGCGATTGGATGACGTTCCGCGATCGAGCGTTCCGGCAGATGCGGGAGTATGAACGTCGCATTCGCGCCGCACGCCGCAACGAGCCAGGCGTCCGATGTCAAAGGCAACGCGTCGACATGGCAACTGCAGGGCGTGCCGTCATCGCCGGGACACCCGGTCGGAGCCGCTGCGTTGGGGATGCCCGGCGCCACCACGACGTTCCGCGGATCGAGCGCGGCAGCGCGCGACGTCGAAACCGCCCCCTCGCGTTGCCCGGCCGGCATCGCCGAGCCGGCCGGAGGTGACACACTCGACGGCGGCTGGCCATGCCCGGCGTGTGCATGCGCCGGCGCCGGTGCGAACGACGCGAGCGCGGTGACGAAGGCAATCAGCAACGCAGCGAGACGGCCCATTCGCCGTTTCTACCACATTCGTTTTGTCGGCGCCCGCTGCGGCTCGTCATCCCGCGCCGCCGTCGGTCGCAAGCGTCACCGACGCGGGCGCCGCCGGGCAATCGTATCGCCTGGTGCGATCCTTGGCGCTTGTGCCGGGCCGTACCGACGTGATGCGGCACGCGTTGCATCGCACCCGATTTCCGGTTACCGTTGTGGATATATGTACGTGCATCCATTTCCTGCGTTCGGCACGGAAACGGGCGACGGCCCGCAGCGCGTCGACGTGCATAACCGATGGCTGACCCGCATTCCGGTGCGGGCGATGAACCGCATCATCATCGTGCCGGTGGCGACGGTCGCGCGGCTCGAGGCCGAGGACAACTACGTGCGGATCTGGGCGGACCGTCCGTATCTGCACAAGGAGACGCTCACCGGCTTGATGCTGCGGCTGGATCCTGCCGAATTCCTGCGCGTTCATCGTTCGCACGCCGTGAACATTCGCCTGGTGCGGGAGCTGCGTCCGCTCGTGCATGGCGAGTACGCCATTACGCTCGCCGACGGCACCGAGCTCACGTCCGGGCGCAGCTATCGTGTCGCGATCCAGGCAGCGTTCGGTCTGTCGCGACTCGCCGAAGCCTGACGGACGCGTTCGTGCACGCGTGCCCACCGAACGCGCGCATGTGCAAGCACCGACGCGTCGTGGCGCTCTGCGCTCAGTAACCGACGACGCGCGGCAGCTCGATGAGGGCCTGTTAACGCTATGGGCCTAGTTCGACGATATCGCGAGGATCGAGCCGCGCGCGTCGCGCGCGCAGCACCCGCGCCGTCGTGAGGTCCGCCACGTCGAGCGCCCGCTCGTGCTGCAGCAGCCAGCGCTTGCGCGCG
>JAICVH010000467.1 GCA_025935435.1 Burkholderiales bacterium | reverse complement strand
GCGTCGAGACGAGACAGTTGCCCGGCGATCGCGCTGCAGTGCGCGAAGCATCGGTCGCGATCGCGTTACAAGGCGTTATCGAACGGCTGCAGATAGCCGTCAACCAAGGGCCGGGAACAGCGCGATAGTCAGCTGTTGTTTCGACGGTCCTCATCGGTTGAGAACCGGTGCGGATCGGTCGTTTGGCTGCTTCCATCGAACGATCGTTCGTGCCATAATCGCGCCGGTTTATTTTCGATTCGCGACCGCGATTCAGCGATTTCGCCTCACAAACGGCACATTCGCTACACCTAACGGATACCTTCATGCTGACGATGGACGACAACAAGGGCAAGGCGCTCGCCGCCGCACTCGCACAGATCGAGAAGCAGTTCGGCAAGGGCTCGATCATGAAAATGGGCGAGTCGCAGATCCAGAACGACCTTACCGTCGTGTCGACCGGCTCGCTCGGCCTCGACATTGCGCTTGGCGTCGGCGGCCTGCCTCGCGGCCGCGTCGTCGAAATCTACGGTCCGGAATCATCGGGCAAGACAACGCTGTGCCTGCAAGTCGTCGCGCAAGTGCAGAAGGCGGGCGGCACCGCTGCCTACATTGACGCCGAAAACGCGCTGGATCCCGTTTATGCGGGCAAGCTCGGCGTCAACGTCAGCGAATTGCTCATCTCGCAACCGGACACCGGCGAGCAGGGGCTCGAAATCGCCGACATGCTCGTCCGCTCTGGCGGAGTCGACATCATCGTGATCGACTCCGTCGCAGCGCTCGTGCCGAAGGCCGAAATCGAAGGCGAAATGGGCGACCAGCTGCCGGGCCTGCAGGCGCGGCTGATGAGCCAGGCGCTGCGGAAGCTCACGTCGAACATCAAGCGGGCGAACGTCCTCGTCATCTTCATCAACCAGATCCGCATGAAGATCGGCGTCATGTTCGGCAACCCCGAGACGACGACCGGGGGCAACGCCCTCAAGTTCTACGCGTCGGTGCGCCTCGATATCCGCCGTATCGGCTCGATCAAGCGCGGCGACGAAGTGATCGGCAACGAGACGCGCGTCAAGGTCGTCAAGAACAAGGTGTCGCCGCCGTTTCGCGAAGCGTTGTTCGATATTCTTTACGGTGAGGGCATCAGCCGCGAAGGAGAAATCATCGAGCTCGGCGTCAACCATCGGATCATCGAGAAATCGGGTGCGTGGTACGCGTACGCCGGCGACAAGATCGGGCAGGGCAAGGACAACGCGCGCGAATTCCTGCGCGAGCACGCGGAGATCGCCGCTGAAATCGAGGGCAAGATTCGTGAGGCGGTCGGCGTGCCGCTGCCGGGCCGCATCAAGGGCGACGGCAACGGTGCGGATGCCTGATCGATTGTTCACTCGCTTCGCCGCGCGATGATGCGCGGCGCGCGCCGCCACGCTCCGGCTTCCGTGCGCGCGACGGCGTTGCGGCTGCTTGCGAGGCGCGACTACAGCCGCGTCGAGCTCGCCGCCCGCTTGCGTGCACGCGGCCTTCCGGCGCCCGAGATCGAGGCGGTCCTCGAGGATTTCGAGCGCCTGGGCTACTTGTCCGACGAGCGTTATGCGCACGCGCTCGTTTCGCAGCGTGCCGGGCGCCTCGGAAGCCGTGCGATCGCCCGCGACCTGCGCGAAAAAGGCATCGAGTCGGACACCGCAAAGGATGCGCTCGCACCGCTTGCACAACGCGACGAACTGGTCGATGCGATGACGCTCTGGAAGCGGCGTTTCGGGCAGCCGCCGAACGACGAGCGCGAAAAGGGCCGGCAGGTGCGCTTCCTCGTCGCGCGCGGTTACAGCGCGTCGGTCGCGTTTCGCGTGCTGCGTGCCGCAAGTGCTGCAGACGACGAAAACGTGGAATAACGCGCCGCCACATCGCCGTCGGCCGCAATGGGCGGCGCGCTACAATGACGGGTTTTGATCCGTCGGTCGAACGCCTCGTACGTTCGATTGCTGCCGCATGAAAGTCGCCGACATCCGCCGCAGGTTCATCGATTATTTCGTATCGAACGGGCATACGCACGTGCCGAGTTCGTCGCTGGTCCCGGCCAACGATCCAACGTTGCTGTTCACCAACTCCGGGATGGTGCAGTTCAAGGATGTCTTTACCGGGGCGGAGACGCGCCCGTATTCGCGTGCGACGTCCTCGCAGCGGTCGGTGCGTGCGGGCGGCAAGCACAACGATCTCGAGAACGTCGGTTACACGGCGCGGCATCACACGTTCTTCGAGATGCTCGGCAACTTCAGTTTCGGCGATTACTTCAAGCGCGACGCGATTCGTTACGCGTGGGATCTGCTCACGAAGCACTACGCGCTGCCGGCCGATCGGTTGTGGGCCACCGTGTACATCGAGGATGACGAAGCGTACGCGATTTGGACCGAGGACATCGGCATCCCGAAGGAGCGTTGCATCCGCATCGGCGACAACAAGGGCGCGCGCTACGCGAGCGACAACTTCTGGCAGATGGCCGACACCGGCCCGTGCGGCCCCTGCTCGGAGATCTTCTACGATCACGGGCCGGACGTGTTCGGTGGCCCGCCGGGATCGCCGGATGCCGAGGGCGACCGCTATATCGAGATCTGGAATCTCGTGTTCATGCAGTTCGATCGACAGAAGCGCGGCGACGAGTTCACGATGACGCCGTTGCCGAAGCCCTGCGTCGACACGGGCATGGGCCTCGAGCGTCTCGCCGCGGTGCTGCAGCGCGTTCATTCGAATTACGAGATCGACCTGTTCGTCGCGCTGATCGCGGCCGCGGCGCGCGAGACCAACAGTAGCGACCTCGACAGCCCGTCCCTCAAAGTCATCGCCGATCACATCCGTGCGTGTGCGTTTCTGATCGTCGACGGGGTGATGCCGGGCAGCGAAGGGCGCGGCTACGTGCTGCGCCGAATCATTCGCCGCGCGATCCGCCACGGGTACCAGCTCGGCCAGAAGCAGCCGTTCTTTCATCGGCTGGTCGAGGATCTCGACCAACAGATGGGCGACGCGTACCCCGAGCTACGCCGCGACAAGGCGCGCGTCGCCCAG
>JAICVH010000599.1 GCA_025935435.1 Burkholderiales bacterium | reverse complement strand
CAGTGAACCGCCGGGCTTCCGATTCGTCTACCGAAAACGGCGATGGCCCCGCGTGGGGGCCATCGTGTTGCTACGGTCACGCCGCAGGCGCGGCGAATTGAGATTTCAGAGGCCGTTCGGCTTCTGCAGCTCGACGAACATGTTGCATGATCCCGAGCAGGTCGACACGCCGTTCACCTGGTGCTTGATGTTGAAGTAATACGTCGTATTCGGCTGCAGAATCGCGTAATACACGGACGAACCGCCGACCGCGTACGTCACGGAAGGTGATACGACCGGTTGTGTGGTCGTTGCCAGGCGGCCGAGCGGATTCGGATACGGGAAATCGCAAGGCGTCGTCGACAGCGAGGCCGTCGTTTCGCGCGCCGCATCGACCCATTGTCCGGACTTGATCTGCGCGTAGACCCCCGGCGCAACCTTGTTCGGCGTCGTGAAGCGTGCGACGGTGATCGAATTGCCACCGAAGCCCGAGGTCGCAACGCGTGGTGCCGGACTGCCTGGCGCGCCCCAGTTCAGATCGAGCACGATCGTCTTGTCGAAGCCCGCGCACGAGATCGCGCCACCGGTGGGCGGCGGACTTGTCGAGCCCTGCCCGGCCTGGCTCACGAACGCCGTCTTCGAGCCGGCGTCGCCAGTAACGGTATACGAGTACGTTACCGCCGTGGACGCTGCGTTCGCGGGTATTGCGTCGACCCAGCTGTTCGTACCGCTTTGCGACAGCGCCTTGCCGCCCGACAGCGACGTGTTCGCACCACAGCTCGTCGACACAGTGACGTTGCCGCCCGATGCGGGCAATGAACTCGGCGATACGCTGATCGAGCAGCTCGAAGTGCCGCCGCCGGCTTCGACACAGTTCACCATGATGGTGCCGTTCGAGCCAGGACTTGCGGTGAAGCTGCTGCAGGCAAGCGTTGCGCTGAATGTCGGCACGGGTACGGCAAATCCCGTGGAGGCAACCGCGGCGGCGAGCACGCGGCTGATGGAGCGATTGATATGCATGGTTTACCTCGAAAAACGGCGGCGACGTGCCACCTATGCGCAGTGCAAGCACTGCGCCATTTACCGGATGTTTTGATTCCCGATGACGTTCTCCCTGGACGGCGCCGCTACGCGGAGCGCAACCGCCGATGAACGGTTCACTTCATGTTGTTCGCGCGGCCTTCGCTCGACCGTCTTGGCGCGCTCTTGCGGCGCGTAAAAAAAGGGGCGGGATGTTAGTCCCGCCCCTCGTGTCACTCACTGCTCATTTACGTCACAACTGCAGAGCAGTCCGGCGTTGGGTTACCGGCTGCCGGCAGGGATGAAGATCGGCGTCAGCGCATCGATGAAGCGCGTGCCCTTCTGCACGAAGTTGCCACCGTAGTTCGACAGCGTGTTCACGCCGTTGACGTTGATGGCGCCGTTCGTGAACGACTGCACCGCGAAGCCAACCACCGGCAGGCCCACGTACGTGGCCGGACCGAACGCCGTCGCGCCGAAGATATCGGTGACTTGCGTTGCATCGTTCGGCAGCGTGTGAATGTCGCCCGTGATCGTATCCGGGAAGAAGCCGACATCCAGCCAGCCGTTCTCGAAGTCGGTCGGAACGTTCGCGACGTTGAGCGAGCCCAGCACGTTCGAATTGTTGAACGTGATGACGTTCGCTTCCCAGCACAGCGCGTTCGACAGCGTCGGCGGCGGCGGCGAGAAGTCGATCGGTGTCGACGTCGTGTTTTCTTCGCGATCGAAGATGTTGAGATCGACGTCGTCGCACGCACCGTCCGTCTTGTTGAAGTTGCGCTGGAACAGACGCGACGGCGTTCCCGTGCCGTTACGCACGTACGCGAACTTCGTCGGCATCGTCACGACCCAGTCCGTGCCCGAATTGGTGCCGGCGTCCAGCACGAATTCGTTCATGATGTGGTCGTGCATCAGCACGGCGCTGACCGGATCGGCCGTCGACGCCGCCCACAGCGAGCTGTAGACGAATCCGTTGGCGAATACAACGCTGATCGGCGGATTCGCTTGCGTCAGGTCGGGTTGCGTCGAGCCGGCGTTCGTGTACAGCACAACGTCGGAGAAATTGTCGAGCGCGACCGCGTCGGCCGTGTAGTCCGCACCGGAGTCGACGTTGATCAGCGTGATGCCACCGAACAGACCACCACCGGGCGGCAACGCTTCGGACGCCGCGAGGGCATCCGTCTGATCATCGCATCCTGGCGGAACGCTGTTGATGTGCGTGACGTTGAAGGCGGTATCCGACGCATCGGAGAACGTCGCCATCTCGATGATTTCGACGTAGCCTTCCTGCGTACGGT
>JAICVH010000437.1 GCA_025935435.1 Burkholderiales bacterium | reverse complement strand
TCGTGCGCACGCTGGGTGCGGAGCTGGCTACGATCGGCGTCGAGCTCGACGAGCGCCCATTCCGATTGCATCTGACGCTTGCGCGCAAGTGCCGCGATGCGCATCGACGCGAGGCGGCCGGCCCGTTCGATTGGGACGTCGATGATGTTGCACTGATGCGTTCCGACACGCACGGCGACGGCGCTCGGTACACCGTCCTTGCGCGCTGGTAACGCACCGGTTTGCACCGCGCCGTATGCGACCGCACTTCGACGGTCCGACTATACTTGGCGCGCTCCGTACCCATGGTGTTGTTGATCACGGCGCATGCGTAACGACGCTTTCACTCGCGCGGCAGCAGCCTGGCTAACGCCCGTCGATGACGTCGCGACGGCGCTTCGCGACCTTCCGGCCGGGGAGACGCTGCAGCTGACCAGCGACAGCAGCGTCCGCGATGTCGCCTTGACCGAGGCGATCCGTGCGGGTCACAAGTTCGCAATGCGCGATCTCGCCGCGGGGCTGCGCATTCGAAAGTACGGCGAATTCATCGGGCGCACGACTGCGGCGATACGTGCCGGCGCCTGGGTGCATGAGCACAACCTCGCCTCTAGCGCGCGCACCCGGGAAACGCTCGGTATTCTCGCCGCGCACGAATCGCCGCCCGCAGACCTCCGGGCGCTCGGAGACATCCGCACGCACGTGGGCGAGAATCCGCTGTTCGACGCGGCGACCGGTTGTCTCTACTGGATCGACGTGCGTGAAACGCCCGCGATCCATCGTATCGACCTCGCGTCGGGCGATGCACGTGAATGGCGCCTTGGTGAGGACATCGGCTCGATCGCGCTGGCTGGCGATGGTCGCCTGCTTGCAGGCTTGCGCTCCGGTTTTGCGTTCTTCGACGTCGCGACGGGAAAGTTCTCGGCGATCGTTGATCCGGAGTCAGCACTGCCGCACAACCGGATGAACGACGGCAAGTGCGATGTTGCCGGGCGTTTCTGGTGCGGCTCGATGAATCCGGAATCGGGCACCGCGGATGGCAGCCTGTATGTGCTCGACGCCGAGCTGCGCTGCCGGCACGTGCTGTCGGATCTGGTGACACCGAACGGCCTCGCCTGGAATGCTGCTGGCGACACGTTTTTTCTCGCGGACACCCGACGCGGCTTCATCGACGCCTTCGATTACGATGTTCGCACCGCGACGATCGGCGGAAGACGCGTCTTCGCGGACCTCGGCGGATTACCTGGAGGCCCCGACGGTGCGACGGTCGATGCAGCGGATCATCTGTGGTCGGCCCAGTTCGATGGCGGCTGCCTGATTCGCTATCACCCCGCGGGTCACATCGATCGCGTCGTCCGCCTGCCGGTGACGCGTCCGACATCCTGCGCGTTCGGTGGCGACGATCACCGGCAACTGTTCGTGACGACGGCCACGCGCGGTCTGACGGCGGAGCAACTTCGCGCGCAACCGCTCGCCGGACGCGTGCTGGTGCTCGACGTCGGTGTAGCGGGTGTCCCCGCGAATGCGTTTGCGCAGCGCGGCATCGCCTGAGTGATGATTCGCAGCAGCCGTCGCAAGCGTTCGCGATCGACGCAATCGGAAGACGTGCGCGCAGGCGCGCCTGGCGTTGTGCGCCTGTCTTAGACCTGACCCTTCGCCACCGGCCGGCGGCGATCGGTGATCCATTCGCTCCATGAACCGGGATACAGGCGCGTCAGCGGATAGCCGGCGACCGCCATCGCCAGCACGTTGTGGCACGCACTCACGCCCGAGCCGCAGTAGTGCACGAGATCGTCGGCCGCGCGGCCGTGCAGCATTGCGTCGAATTCGGTGCGAAGTTCGCGGGGTGGCCGAAACGTTCCGTCGACCGCAAGATTGCGCGTGTACGGGCGGTTGAGCGCGCCGGGGATGTGTCCGGCGACCGGGTCGATCGTCTCCACGTCGCCGCGGTAACGCTCGGCGGCGCGAGCATCGAGCAGCAACAGGCCGTGACGCGGCAGGCTCGCCGCTATGCCGGTCGCATTGACCGTCGGGCGCACGCGCGACGGCACGAACGTCGCGGGCTCGGCTGCCGGTGGGTCGGTCGTGACCGGCCGCTTCTCGCTCGTCCACTTCGCGAAGCCGCCATCGAGTACTGCCGCACGATCGTGGCCGAGCCAGCGCAGCATCCACCACAAGCGTGCTGCGAACATTCCGTTGCCCTGGTCATACGCGACGACCTGGCGCGTTGCGTCGATGCCGAGCTGGCCAAAAATCTCGGACGCCGCTTCGGGCGACGGCAACGGATGCCGTCCGTTGCGACCGGTCATCGGTGCCGACAGGTCGCGATCGATGTGCGCGAAGGCAGCTCCGGGGATGTGACCTTGCGCGTAGGCATCATCGCCGAACCGTTCGGGCTGAGCGAGATCGTGCCGCACGTCGACGATCACGAAGCGCGGATCGTCGAGATGGCGCGCGAGCTCTTCCGTCGAGATCAGCGTCGACCACGATTGCGCGTCCGCAACGGGACTCGCGGCGGTGCTGCGCTGTGGACGCGACGCGCGCGGCATCAGCGTCAAGCCGTACGAACGTCGCAGATCACGCGGCGAGACCGGCGAGATGCGGTTCCATTTCGCGGCGATAGAACTCGTGGAAATGCTGCATGCCGTCTTCCATCGGCGACTGATAGGGTCCCACCTCGCTGCGACCCTGCGCGTACAGCGCATTGCGCCCGGCATCCATGCGCTCGGCGATCTCGTCATCTTCCTTCGCGGTTTCGTGATACGCAGCCTGCTCGGCAGCGACGAATTCGGGCTCGAACAGCGCGATGTCCTCGGGGTAATAGTATTCGACGATATTGACCGTGCGGTCGACCGCCTTGGGGATCAGCGTGCTGATGACGAGCACGTGCGGATACCACTCGACCATGATGTTCGGATAGTACGTGAGCCAGATCGCTCCGTGCGCGGGCTGCCGGTCGCCGTAATATGCGAGCACCGCTTCGTGCCAGCGCTGGTACGTGCGCGTGCCCGGGCTGGCGAGGCGGTTGTTGATCCCGACCGACTGCACGGATGCCCAGTCGGTGAACTGCCAACGCAGGTTGTCGCAGGTGACGAACTGGCCGAGACCTGGATGAAACGGCGCGACGTGATAGTCCTCGAGGTAGACCTCGATGAACGTCTTCCAGTTGTAGCGGCACTCGTGGACGTCCACGTGGTTCAGCAAATAACCGGAGAAGTCAAGGTCGTGGAGCGCGAGCGCTCCGAGATCGCGGGCTATGTCGCGCGGCCCGTCG
>JAICVH010000314.1 GCA_025935435.1 Burkholderiales bacterium | reverse complement strand
CCGCACTCGACGACGCTATACGCGCTCGCAATGCGCAAAACGCCCGTCGGCCGCTCGATCTCCACTCGCACCAGCGTGCCGCAAACCGACGAATCCGCGGTGCCGATGCGCTGGTTCACCGTCGGTGGAACCGCGACCGTCAGCCTGTTCAGGCGCACGTAGGGATTGGTCGAGCCAGAGTCGCTGCCCATCCGCACGGCGAGTGCGTCGATGTCGGCGGTCCAGGTCTCACCGCCCAGCTTGAAACGCGCGCGCGACCATGCCCAACGGTTGAAGCCATGGACCATCGCCGCGGTAATGCCACGTCGAGCGTGCGCTCTGGCGGCGAGTGTTTTGAAATCCAGCGCCGGAACTCCGTCGAGCAGCAACTTGCCGTCGTCCCAGCGTGCGTCCTGCCATCGAGCCGCTCGCGGATCGCTCTTCGCGATCCCCCATAACTCGAGCGCGGCGGGCCAAATGCCGAAGCGGAAGATGACGCGAGCGGCCTCGTACGCGCCGTGCGTGCTGACATGCGCGCCGACCGACGCGCTCGAGGGAGAGCTGATCTCCGGCACCCAGCGTGGATTGCGCGTCGCGGCGTCCTGCTCCGCCTGCGTGATGCTGTAGGGATCGCCGGAAGTGACGAGCTCCAGTGCCGCGAACGCATCCACCTGCGCCAACGCGACCTCGTCAGCCTCGGCACCGAGGACGGCAGCGACCCGATTGACGAGCGCGGTACCAATCGCGGTACCCATCTCGACTGCATCGGATCGAATGGCGATTCGACCGTCCGGCGCAATTTCCACCGAAGCGAGCGTGCAGTCGGCACCGCTGCCGAAGTCCTTCGTCACGCAAGCCACACCCGTACCGACGAGCGTGCCATCACGTGCGCGTGCCTTCTCGGCCGCACGCTTCTGCCAGATGGCGTGCCGTTCCAGCTTGTCCAGAATCTCATCGGTGCGCGTGACGTATTGCAACGGGTTGCCGACCATCGTCTTGCCGTTCGTGGGCAACACGTTGCGGCGCCGGAATTCGATCGGATCGATGCGCAGGTTGCTCGCAGCCTCGTCGATCAATACTTCGAGCGCCGTCATCGTCTGCAGCGTCCCGTAGCCGCGCATCGAGCCGGCGGTGACGCCACGCGAATGGACTGCGACGGTCGTGATGTCGACCTTCGGAATGTCGTAGATGCCGATGGCGCCCGTCGCGCCGACCACTGCCACCGTAGCTGAATAGTTTGCGAGTCCGCCGCCGTCGAGCACGTGGTCGGCCGCAAACGCGCGGATCTTTCCGGTTGTGCGGTCGACACCGATGCGGGAATTCATCGTGAACGCGTGGCGCTTGATGCCCGACTGGAACTGTTCGTAGCGAGTGTTCGCGAGCCGCACCGGCCGATCGGGGAAAAACATCGCAGCGAGCGCGACATAGAGCGGCATCGGCGTGTGATCGCGGCCGCCGAAGCCGCCGCCGACGTATGCGCAATGCGTATGAATCCGCGTTGGCTTGAAGCCGGGCTGCGCCTTGCCGAGTAAATGCGCGACCGATTGCGCGGCTTCGAGCGGCGATTGAACGCCGATCACGAGCTCGAGTGACTTGCTCCGTGCGTCATGCCACGCAATGCCGCATTCGGGCTCGAGAAACATCGGGTCGGCCGACTGCGTGCGGAATTCGCGCGCAAGCACGAGCTGGTCGGAATCACCCGCGGCAAGTTCGGCTCGGATCTGCGCACCATGATGCGATGCCTGCTCGTCTGCCGCCCCGCGCCGATTGGCGGCCGCCCAAACCGGGACGTCGCCGTTGGCATAGCTTCGAGGAGCGACCCACCCTGCCTGCATCGCCGAGTACACGTCGCGGTCGGCGGGCGTCGCGCCGGCCACGCGGACGAATCGATTCGCACCGAAAGGCGCGATAGCCACCGGTCCCGTTTCCTTGCCGTACTTCACGCATGATGGTTCGCGTAATGCAACGCGTGCCTGATCGAATGCGTCGAAGTGTTCGAAGATCAGCAGCGCAACCGGCTGTCCCAGGTAAAGCGGTGTAGCGCCGACCGGGCAGAACAGATCACCGGCGTAGAAGGGCGGCACTCGGATACCGGCCGCTTTGATCTCCGCCGCAGTGACGACGCGCGACGGTTGGAGCGCACCTTTCAAGCGCGAGAGATCGATCCCCGCGTACGCGTGCGTTGCGTCCGTCGATCGGATGAGCAGTGCGTGCGACGTATTCGCCGGCCAGCCGGGCAGATCGGCCGCACGAAAATCGGATGCGTAGAGCTTCGCACCGGTAACCTTGGCCGCGCCATCGATGCGTCCGACGGCCGTGTCGGCGGGGTGCCATCGCTCGCGTCCCGGGAGCGTCTCGAGCGTGTCGAATGCAGGCGTTTGACCGATCGACGCGCGCGAGAGCGTGATCGCAATGCCGCTCGACGTCACCAGCTTGATGAACTCGCGGCGCGAAACGCCCATGCGATGCCCCGGCTCGAGCGTCGCAGAGATGGCGGCGCCCTATCGCGGCGGATGCTCCCATTTCGCCTGCACGGCAGCAACCCCGTTCGTCAGCGCCAGCGATTTACATCAGTTGCCGCCCAGCATCGCAGGGCCGGGCGCGGTTCCCGCCCACACTTGATTGAGACGCACCGGTTGGAGCGAGGTCGCTCGCGCGTTCGGTCTGACGAAGTCGTACTTGAGGACGCGTGTTTCGCGACTCGCCGATTCGGTTCCACTCACGAGCAGATGCGCGCCCGTCGTCGTGCTCGTCGTCGCCACGCGCGCACCGCCGGATCCTTTGAACGGCGTGAACGCAGCGATTTCGCGGAAGCGCGCTGCGTGTGCATGATCCACTGGACTCTTCAAATACAACGACGGTCCGCCATCCAACGCGGACCCGCTCGAAAAAATCTTCACGGAGCCACGCTCGGCGAGCTGACTGACGATGATGCGCTTCGCGCCACCGAGCGAGCCCGCGAGCCAACCGGTAGCGAGAGAAACGCCGCCGCGATAGTTGTTGGCGAAAGGCCTGAACGACGCCGAGTTCACCGGCTGGTCGATACCCGTGCCGTGTGCGCGGGCGTGGCCGCCTCTGGCGATCGGCACCATGAGCGGAAAGACGAACACTTTGATCTCGGCGACGGCGCCTGGGCCCGGCGCGGTAACGATGCTCTCCCGTCCCGTTGCAAAATCCACGAAGCCGGTTGCGATGCTGACGCCCGAGCGGTCTTCGCCGTAGGGTTTGAATGTCGAGAAGAGCGACGGCGTGGCGCCGCTCGATGATTGCAGTACCGGTCGGTACACCTTCACCTCGCTCGGAACGCCCGCACCCGATCCAACGACGATGTTGTCCGCAGTCGACCCGTCGATCTGCGCCGCGGCGACGCTCACGCCGCCACGTGCAGTCGACGCGAACGGCTGGAATCGCGTCAGCTCGGTTGTGAACGCGTTCTTCGCTCCTCGCGCTCCCCCGGCATACACGACGACCTCCGGTGCGTGATCCTTGCCCACGCCGACGATCAGGTCCAGCACACCGTCGCCGTCCACGTCGCCCATCGCCACGTTGACGGTGCCGGCGAATCCGGGAAACGGTACGACGGTAGCCAGCAGCCGGTCGCCGTTGCCGTCGTACAGACCGACCTCGGCAGGCTTGCCCGCCTTGCCCGCGACAGCGACGGCATAGACCGAAACCGCCGGGATGACGTTGATGAGCGCCATCAGCCCGTTGTCTTCGTGATTGAGACGGTGGCAGTGCATCACGTAGAGCCCGGTGAATTCGTCGAACCGCGTGCGGATCGCGAGGACGCCGGGCTCGACGACGCTTTCGTCGCTGCGCATCGTCGGCGCAGGGGCGTTCGCGTTGTCAATGGAAAACGGGTCGGGACCGGTGCGTAAGCCCGTCGTCGGGTCCGTGTACTCGACGACCTGGAAGTCGTTGACGTGGACGTGAATCGGATGTTCGTCGTTGTTGTGGTTGACGAAGCGCCATTCCTCCACGGAATCGAGCCTCGGTTGCACCAAGGGCACGTTGGGGAACGCGCCGCGGTCGAATGCATAGACGAACGCCTTCGGATCGTCGCCGCTT
>JAICVH010000323.1 GCA_025935435.1 Burkholderiales bacterium | reverse complement strand
GTCCGCGTGCCTGGCAGCGTAGGCCTCGCCGCCGGCGACGCAACCTGGATTCGCTGGGTACCGGGCGCCCAGCACTATTTCGATGCCGACGGTCTGCGCGAGCCGCTCGCGACGCGCGCATCGTCGCCAACGCTCTTGGCCTAGGCCCTGAATCACCCGTCGAAGGAGGAACGATGAAGTTGTTTGCGAAGGTTCGTACGCTCTTGGGCGCTTCGGCGCTCGTGGTCGCCGCGGCGAGTGCGCTGGCCCAGGCGCCCGTCGAGGTGCCGTTTTTCTTTCCGGTCGCCGTGGGCGGGCCGATCACGAAGATCATCGACGGCTACGCCGCCGATTTCGAGAAGGAGAATCCTGGCATCAAGCTGCGGCCCATCTACTCCGGCACGTATCAGGACACGATCGCGAAGGCGCTGACCGCGGTGAAGAGCGGCGAGCCCCCGGTAACCTCCGTTCTACTGTCGACCGACATGTACACGCTGATCGACGAAGAAGCGATCGTGCCGTTCGATGATCTGATCAAGACCGACGAAGACCGCGCGTGGCTGAAGAGCTTCTATCCGGCGTTCATGGAGAACAGCCAGACCGGCGGCAAGACGTGGGGCATCCCGTTTCAGCGTTCGACGATCGTTCTCTATTACAACAAGGAAGCGTTCAAGGAAGCGGGCCTCGACCCAAACCGACCTCCTGGCACCTGGCAGGAGATGACCGACTACGCCAAAAAGCTGACCAAGCGCGACGCGTCCGGCAAGGTCACGCAATGGGGCGTGCAGATCCCATCGTCCGGCTTTCCGTACTGGCTGTTCCAGGCACTTGTGATCGAGAACGGCGTGACGTTGATGAATGCGGCGGGTACGGAGACGTACTACGACAAGCCTGAAGTCATCGCGGCGCTGCAGTACTGGGTCGATCTCGTCAACAAGGACAAGGTGCATCCTCCGGGGATCGTCGAATGGGGCACGACGCCGAAGGATTTCTTCGAGCGCAAGGTCGCGATGATGTGGACGACGACCGGCAACCTGACGAACGTGCGCACGAATGCGAAGTTCGACTTCGGCGTGGCGATGCTGCCATCCGGCAAGCAACGCGGCAGTCCCACGGGCGGCGGCAACTTCTATCTGTTCAAGAAATCGACGCCCGCGCAACGCGACGCCGCGTTCAAGTTCATCAAGTGGGCAACGACACCCGCGCGTGCCGCGCAATGGGGCATCGACACCGGCTACGTCGCGGTTCGTCCGGATGCGTGGGAGACCGCGGCGATGAAGCAGTATGTCGCCGGTTTTCCGGCGGCCGCCGTCGCCCGCGACCAGCTGCCGTTCGCGAAAGCGGAGTTGTCGACGCACGACAACCAGCGTGTGACGCAGGCGCTGAACGACGCCCTGCAGGCGGCGCTGACGGGGACCAAGACGCCGGAACAGGCCCTGAAGGACGCGCAGCGCGAGGCGGTGCGGCTGTTGCGCAGTTACAAGTAACACCGCAGATGACGCGAACGCGCGAGTGGCTCTACGCGTGGCTGCTGTTGCTGCCTGCGGCCGTGTTGCTCGCGCTGTTCACGCACTATCCGGCCGTCGCGAACCTGTGGCACAGCGCCTATTCGACGCCGCGCGGATCGCGCCCGCCGCGGTTCATCGGCCTCGAGAACTACCGCGCATTGGTCGACGACCCGATCTTCTGGCAGGCGCTCACGAACAATCTGTGGTACGCGCTCGGGACGATCCCGGCGTCGATTGCGCTCGCGCTCCTGATGGCGGTTTGGGTCAACGAGCGGCTGCCGGGACGGGGATTTCTCCGGCTCGCCTATTTCACGCCGACGATTCTGCCGATGATCGCCGTCGCGAACATCTGGCTCTTCTTCTACACGCCAGGCTATGGATTGCTCGAGCAGCTCTCCGGTTACTTGGGCTTCTCCGGTCACAACTGGCTCGGCAGCAAGAGCACCGCGCTTCCCGCGCTGATGCTGGTGACGATCTGGAAGGAAGCCGGCTTCTTCATGATCTTCTATCTGGCGGCGCTGCAATCGATGTCGCCGCATCTGGCCGAAGCGGCTGCGATCGAAGGCGCATCGCGGCGCTATTTCTTCCGCCGCATCACGTTGCCGCTGCTGATGCCGACGACGCTGTTCGTTCTCGTCAATGCGGTCATCAATGCATTCCGGCTCGTCGACCACATCGTCGTGATGACGCGCGGCGGCCCCGACAACGCAACGAAGCTCCTGCTGTACTACGTCTTCGAGATCGGATTCAGGTACTGGGACTCGTCGTACGCGGCCGCGCTGACGATGGTGCTGCTGACGCTGCTCGCCGTCGTCGCAGTCCTGCAGTTCGCGTTCCTCGAACGCCGTACGCATTATCAATAGATGACAGGAACAGCCACGGGCGTGTACGCACCGCAGGGCATCGCGCGCTCGGTGGAGACGATTGCAGCGTGGGTGCTCGGCGTCCTGTGGATCCTGCCGCTCGTTTACGCCGTGTGGACCGCATTCCATCCGTCGGCGTTCTCGACGCGATTCGCGCTCGACGCGCCGCTCACGATCGACAACTTCGTCAACGCCTGGAATGCCGCGCCATTCGCGCGCTATTTCGCCAATACCGTCATCCTCGTCACGATGGTGCTGGTCGCACAACTGGTGCTGGTGACGCTCGCCGCGTACGCGTTCGCCCGTTTCGAGTTCCCCGGACGCGACGTGGCGTTCGCGTTGGTGCTGGTGCAGCTGATGATCATGCCCGACGTGCTGATCGTCGAGAACTACCGCACGATGACCTTGCTCGGCCTGAAGGACACGATCCTGTCGATCGGCCTGCCCTACATGGCGAGCGCGTTCGGCATCTTCCTGCTGCGGCAGACGTTCAAGACGGTCCCGCGTGAACTCGACGAAGCCGCGCGCGTCGAGGGCTGTTCGCCGTTGCAAACGCTGTGGAAGGTCTACGTTCCGCTCGCGCGGCCGACGTATCTCGCGTACGCGCTCGTCTCGGTGTCGTACCACTGGAACAACTTCCTGTGGCCGCTCATCATCACCGATTCGGTCGAGTCACGGCCGGTCACCGTCGGACTGCAGGTGTTCTCGTCGACCGATCAGGGCATCGACTGGTCGATCATCTGCGCAGCGACGTTGTTGACGACGGGGCCTCTGCTCGTCGCCTTCCTGCTGTTCCAGCGGCAGTTCGTGCAGTCGTTCATGCGTGCCGGTATCCGCTGAGGCCAACGCGCATACCGGCACGGTGACCGTCGTGCAATCGGCGCGCCGTGCCGAGCGCTGGCGCCACGCCGTTCCGTGGATCGCGGCGCTCGCTTGCGCCGCATTCACGATCGTCACGCTGTACCCCGGCCAGTTCGCGTTCGATTCTGCGAACCAGTGGTGGCAGGCGCGCACCGGCCGCTTCGGCAACGCGTCGCCGGTTGCGATGGTCGCGGTGTGGGCCCTGCTGCTCGACCTGACCGGCAATCCGGCCGCGCTGTTCTGCGTGAACCTCTTCGCGTACTGGGTCGGACTGGCACTTTGCGTGGTCGCCCTTGCCAAAGGAGTGCTCGTTCGCGTCGCATTGCTCGCGATCGGCATGCTGCCGCTTGGTCTCACGCAGATGGCGCACCTGCTCACCGATGCGCATCTCGCCTCCGTAATGGTGCTTGCGACGGGTGTCTTCGCCGCAGGCGCTGCGACGCGGCGACGTACGCCGCTCGTCGCCTGCGGTGCGCTGCTCGTGTATGCAGCGTGCATCCGTTACAACGCACTCGTCGCGGTCGTTCCCTATGCGGCCGTTCTCGGCCTTGCGTGGAGGCCCGCGGTGCCGCCCGAGTGGCGGCCACCGGCGATTGCCATTGCGTTCGTCGCCGCGCTGACGCTCGCTGTCGCGGCGCTGCTCGATCGCAGCCTGGTGCGCGAGCCGATCAGTGTCTGGCCGACGCTCGCGCTGTGGGATCTGGCGGCGATCTCGGTCGATCGGGGCACGCTGCTGTTGCCGCCGTTCACGCATGGTG
>JAICVH010000760.1 GCA_025935435.1 Burkholderiales bacterium | reverse complement strand
CGCAAAAGGCGGTTTCCTTGCCAAATTTTTCCGTTAGAGGAGAGACTCAATGAAAAAGAAGCTCGTTGCTGTCGCTGTCGCGGGCGTTCTTGGCGCTCCGCTGGCTGCGCATGCGCAGACTGCGAACGTCACGCTGTACGGACGGCTGAACGTTGACTTCGAATTGATCAAAGGTCGGCAGCCAGACGGCTCGAACCCCACTGTGACACGCCTCAGCTCGAACTCGTCGCGCTTCGGTCTTCGTGGCACGGAATCGCTCGGTGGCGGCCTGAGCGCGATCTTCCAGATCGAGTCCAGCATCAACGGCGACACCAACAGCGGCAACCTGGGCGGCCGCGACACGTTCGTCGGCTTCCAGGGCAGCTGGGGCACGTTCAAGATGGGGCACTTCCTGATGCCCCTCGACGACATGCACCCGATCTTCGGTAACGTGCCGACGTACACGACTTCGATCCTGTCGACCGCGTCGTTGTGGACGCAAGGCACGCTGTCCAAGGCCGATGGCGGCTTCGATGCGCGCCTCGGTAATTCGCTGCGTTACGACTCGCCGTCGTTCAACGGCCTGACGTTCAGCGGCCAGGTGGCGATGCGCGATGGCTCGGGTGCGACCGGCGCAAACACCGGCGACCATGCGTCCGAACTGCGTCACGCGTACGTGTTCGGCGCGAACGGCATCTATAACAACGGCCCGATCCAGGCTGGCATTGGCTACGAGCTGAACAAGGACGTCCGGGCGCCGAACCTCGACGACTACGACATCACGATCACCGGTGCCTACAATTTCGGCATCGTTCGCGTCGCTGCCGTGTACGAGCGCCTCAAGTACGACACGCCGAGCGGCGACCTGAAGCGCGACTTCTGGGGCATCAGCGGCACGATGCCGATGGGTCCCGGCACGTGGTACGCGTTCTACGGGCACGCGGCCGATGGCAAGGGCAGCGCGGCGGACGGAACGCGCGTCGGCCAGCTCGCGAAGGGCGCGGACTCGAGCTCCAACCAGTGGGAGCTGAGCTACACGTATCCGTTCTCGAAGCGGACGTCGGTCTACGCGGGCTATGTCAAGCTCGACAACGACAGCAACGCATCGTATACGTTCAACATCAACGCGTACCCGATCGCGGTCGGCGGCAAGCCGGGCGGCTTAGTGCTCGGCATGATCCACCTGTTCTAAGCAGCTTCATTGCAGCCAACAGCGGGCGCCTGCGGGCGCCCGTTGTGTTTTGGTTCGCCGATCCGCTATCCTCGTTCGCATGGATCTTTCGCCGCTCATCCTCGGCTTCGATCGTGCGCTGCGCACGCTGTCCGGCACCGTTACGCCCGCGCGCCCGACGCCTGCACAACGGTTGCCTGAGCCCCCGCTGCAGCCGTTCGAGCGTCGCGACGCCGCCGGACTGATGCGTGTCAATCACACCGGTGAAGTGTGCGCGCAGGCGCTGTATGCGGCGCAGGCGCTGGTCGCGCGCGATCCCGCCGTGCGCGAGCACTACGCGCAGGCCGCGCGCGAGGAAGAGGATCACCTCGCATGGACGCAGGCGCGACTCGCCGAACT
>JAICVH010000183.1 GCA_025935435.1 Burkholderiales bacterium | reverse complement strand
ATCGCCCTCGCGCAGACGCCGGCACCGGCCGCCGCACCTGCCGCCCCCGCCGCTGCACCGGCCGCGGCAGCGTCTGCTTCCGGCGATCCGCTCAAGGGCCGGGAACGGACGCAGATGTGCGAAGGCTGCCACGGCATCGAGGGCTGGCGCACCGCATTTCCCGAGGTCTATCGCGTGCCGAAACTCGGCGGCCAGCACGAGGCCTATCTCGTTTCGGCACTGAAGGCGTACAAGAGCGGCGATCGCAGCCATCCGTCGATGCGCGCGATCGCCGGCAGCTTGTCCGACGCCGACATCGCGAATCTCGCCGCGTACTACGCGAAGGGCGGCGTTCAAACGGCGAGCAGCAAATGATGACGACGCTTCGTGCATGGACGCTTTGCGCGTCGCTCGGTTTGCTATCGGTTCCCGCACTCGCGGCCGATGTTGCGGCGGGGCAGGCGAAGGCGAAGGAAATCTGCCAGGCGTGCCATGGGCTCGACGGCAACAGCGCCACCGCCGATTATCCGAAGCTCGGTGGTCAGTATTCCGACTACCTGGCGAAGGCGCTGCGCGACTACAAGTCGGGCGCGCGCAAGAATCCGATCATGGCGGGCTTTGCCGGCGCGCTGACGGCGAAGGACATCGACAACCTCGCCGCTTACTACGCGTCGCAGCCGCCGGTGCTCGCCAGAAAATACTGACCTAGAAAGTAGGGTCAGACTCGACTTTCGCCTGCGTCCGCGCGACGCGGCTCGTCGATATCGAATCGTCCGGCAAACGAAAGTCGAGCCTGACCCTACCGGCGTTCAAGGCACGCGAGGTAGAGCGTCGCGTCGGGCGCCGTGCCGAGGCGCTGCGCCTGCCACACCACTTCTCCCAGGCATTCGACGATCGCATGCAGCGCGGCATGTGAGTCGCCGCGCGTTGCGCACAATCGGTCGTAGTGCGCGACGATCCCGGGCGGCTGATCGATCGCCAGTTGCTCGGCCACCGCGAGATGCAGCGACAGGTGCAGGAACGGGTTGACGTCGCCCTGTTCCGGGGCGTAATCGCGATCGACGTGCTCGGGCCCTTCGAGCGCCATGTGGTACTCGGGGTGGATCGCAATCAATTGCGCGGCCGTGCGTTCCAGCGGCGACAACGGCAATGCCGCGCGGTGCTTGCGCCATGCATCCATCAGGAAGCGCCGCGCCTCGTCGCGCGTCGGCGTGAACATTATCTGGCGCGCCGCTTGCGAACCGGCTCGACCGCCCGCGGCTTCTGGGGTAGCGATTCGACCGCGCGCGGCTTCTGCGGCAGCGATGCGACCGCCCGCGGCTTGAGCGGCAGCGATTCGAGCGCAGGCGGCCCTGGCAGCGCACGCGTTTTCGGCCGGTATTCGCAGAGATCCGCGATGATGCATTGCGGACACTTCGGCACGCGCGCAATGCACACGTAGCGACCGTGCAGGATCAGCCAGTGGTGCGCGTGCAGCCGGAATTCGTCCGGCGTGAACTTCATCAGGCCCGCTTCGACTTCGAGCGGATCGCTGCCGGGTGCAATGCGCGTGCGGTTCGCGACGCGAAACACGTGCGTGTCGACGGCGATCGTGGGCTCGCCGAACGCGACGTTCAGTACCACATTGGCCGTCTTGCGCCCGACGCCCGGCAACTTTTCGAGCGACTCGCGATCGCGCGGCACCTGGCCACCGTATTCATCCTGCAGGATCTGCGACAGCGCGACGACGTTCTTCGCTTTCATGTTGTAGAGGCCGATCGAGCTGATGTACGGGATCAAGCCGTCCACGCCAAGCTGCAGAATGGCGCGCGGCGTGTTGGCGACCGGAAACAGCCGTTCGGTCGCCTTGTTCACGCCCTTGTCGGTCGCCTGCGCCGACAGCACGACGGCGACGAGCAGTTCAAACGGCGAGCGGTGCTCGAGTTCGCTTTTCGGATGCGGATTCGCCGCGCGCAGGCGCGCGAAGATTTCGCGGCGCTTCTGCGGGTTCATTGCGCAGCACGCGGTCGTGCGAGCTCCGCGAGGCGGGCAAGCCGCGCCGGATCGCTGGCCTGCAGATCCGCATCGTTACCGAGCAACGCGGATGCCTTCGCAGCCCAAGGTTGCGCCGCCGCACGATCGCCGCGCGCGACGGCGATTTCAGCGAGTTCCTCGAACACATACCCGTCCGGCGCCTTCGCCGCATCGAGCTCGTCGGCAAGCGCGCGTTGCATCGCCTCCGCCTCGTCGAGTTTGCCGAGCGAGCGCAGACCGCGCGCAACGGTCCACCGCGCGATCCGCGTGCGGGACACATCACCGGCGGCTTCACGCGCGGCGAGTGCCTGTCGCCAGTAATCGAGCGCGCCCGCGAATTCACCGCGATCGTGCAGCGTCCAGCCCAGATTGTGCAGCAGCGATCCGCGCCAGCCGCGCGTGCGCGCGTCCGGCGCCGCTTCGGCCGCCGCAAGCGCCCGGCGATGCCAATCGAGCTGTCGCTCCGGCGGAGCGGCGATCGCCAGCATGTGCAGCGCATCGACGCGGTAAAACGAGGCGCCCGGAAGCTCGTCGTTGGCCGATGCGGCGAGCGCCTGCTCGAACCAGACGCTCGCCTTTGCCGCATGTCCGCTCGAATTCTGCCGCCGGCCGCGCTCGAGCAGGTACCGGACGCGCACGCGCGGTGGCTGTGCGGCCAGCGCGCGTTCGACGCCATCCAGCGTCGCGTCGGTCTCCGCAAAGCGGCGCTGCAAGCCTTGCGCGCGCGCGACCTGGGTCGACGCCTCGATCGCTGCGCGCGAATCACCTGGGTGACGGGCAGCTTCGCTGCGAAAGCGCACCTCCGATGCGGCGGGGTCGTTGAAATCCCACAGCGCATCGAGAACTTGCGAGTAATCGTCCGCATTGTCCATCGTGGCTCCCGCGACAGAAAAACCAATCAACAGCAGGAACAGGGCGCGGCGCGACGTGCGCGCAATGCGGTGACGCATCGCGATCACGCGGTCGTCTTCATCAGGTCGCCCGAACCAGTCACACGACAGGTCGCTTGTTCGTACCTGCCACGAACGCATCGGAAGCAGGATCCAGGGGTGCGCGTCGCGCGCGTGCGCGCGCCAACGCCGCGGCGACGGCCGTGTCGCGCTTGCGCGCTTCGGTCGTGTCGATCCGCGACGCAGCCACTGCCGCGAGCCGTTGTCGCTGCGTCGCATGCCGCGCACGCGCGGCGAGCGCATCCCGGTGCGTCCATTCGCGCTGCGCCGGCACCAGCGCAATGCAATCGACCGGGCATGGCGCGATACAGAGCTCGCAACCGCTGCACAGCGACGCGAGCACGCCGTGCATCCGTTTCGGTGCGCCGACGATCGCATCTACCGGACATGCCTGGATGCAGAGCGTGCAGCCAATGCACGCGTCCTCGTCGATACGCGCGACCTGGAGCGGCCCTGGCAAACCGCGCGACGTATCGAGCGGCGGAGCGGATCGACCGAGCAATGCTGCGAGCGCAATGATCGTTGCATCGCCGCCCGGCGGACAGCGATCGATGTCCACGGCATCGTCGGCGATGGCTTCCGCGTACGGACGGCAACCGGCGTAGCCGCAGCGCGTGCACTGCGTTTGCGGCAGGAGGTCGTCGATACGATCGGCGAGGTCGGACGCGCGGATCATGACGGTGCTATTTTAGGGACGCTCCCGCGCTTTACGCGAACCGCATTTACGGCGATGAGCCATAGGCATTCCCACGACGAATCGCTGCACGCGCACGACGGCGACGCGCACGATCATCAGATCGCGCCGAGCGCCACGACGATGCGCGCGCTGGCATCGGCGCTGGCACTGACCGGCGGCTATGCGATCGTCGAGGCAGTGGGCGGATGGCTCGCCGGGTCGCTCGCGCTGTTGTCCGACGCAGGCCATATGGCGACCGACGCCGCGGCGCTCGGCCTGGCGCTGTTCGCGCAATGGGTTGCGCGCCGACCGCCGTCGCCGCGTGCCTCGTACGGCTACGCGCGCGCCGAGGTGCTGGCGGCGTTCGTCAATGCGATCGCGCTGCTGCTGCTCGTTGCATTCATCGTCATCGAAGCGGTCGCGCGGATCGCTCATCCGTCGCCGGTCGCCGGCGGCGCGGTGCTCGGCATCGCGGCCGTCGGACTCGCGATCAACCTGGGGACCGCGTGGATGCTGTCGCGCGCGCCGTCGTCGGACAGCGCCCATAGTGCACTGCTGCACGTGCTCTCCGACGCGCTGGGCTCGGTCGGCGCGCTCGTCGCCGGTGCGGTGATCCTCACGACGGGTTGGACGCCGATCGATCCGATCCTGTCGCTCGTGACGGCGATGCTGATCCTGCGCTCGACGTGGCGCCTGCTCGCCAAGACGACCGGCGTGCTGATGGAGGGCGTGCCGTCGCATCTCGACTACCAGGCGATCGGCACGGCGCTGACGCAGGTGCGCGGCGTCACCGGCGTTCACGACCTGCACGTGTGGCACATGAGCGCGCAGCATGCCGCGTTGTCCGCGCACGTCGCGATCGACGACGGCGACGCGTGGCCGCGCATCCTCGGCGACGCGCGCGCGATGCTGGCGTCACGCTTCGCGATCGATCACGTGACGCTGCAGCCGTCATGGCCGGTGGACGCACCGTACGGCGATCGCCGGGTCATTCCGATCGCGCCGGCGGAAGGGGTTGACGGCCGTTGATATTGGCGTGATATCATCCTGATATGCCCCTGTCGGGCGTCGCGGGAGATCGTCATGCAAGCAGTAACGGGCATTGCCAAGGATACGCACAGCGAGCGTTCCGTCGGCACGTACAGCGGTTTCCTGGCGCTCGCGGTGGGGCTCGCGCTGCTGCTCGTCGCCGCGTGGCTCGCCTTCGATGTCGTCGCAAGCGCCCGTGCGGTACGCGGGCCGGTCAGCGCGGGCATGCTGCTGCTTGCGCTCGGCATCGCGGGCGTCGGCGTGCTCGTCCTCGCGGGTCTCTACACGTTGCAGCCGAACGAAGCGGCGATCCTGCAACTGTTCGGCGCCTATCGCGGCACGACGCGAACCGCGGGACTGCGCGCGACCAACCCGTTTTACACGCGGAAAAAACTGTCGCTTCGCGCACGCAACCTGAATGGCGAGCGGCTCAAGGTCAACGACAAGCGTGGCAACCCGATCGAGATCGCTGCCGTCGTCGTCTGGCGCGTCGACGACACCGCGAAGGCTTTTTTCGACGTCGACAGCTACGAGAACTACGTCAAGCTGCAGGCGGAGGCCGCCGTCCGGCATCTCGCATCGTCATTCGCGTACGACGAGGCGGAAGGTGCCGCGCATGAAACCGCCGAGCCGACGCTGCTCGCGAGCGCCAATACGGTGACGCGCGCGCTCGTCACGGAGCTCGAGGCGCGATTCGAAAAGGCCGGCGTCATCGTCGAGGAGGCGCGCATCA
Organism: Burkholderiales bacterium; assembly: GCA_025935435.1. Classification (GTDB taxonomy): domain Bacteria; phylum Pseudomonadota; class Gammaproteobacteria; order Burkholderiales; family Casimicrobiaceae; genus VBCG01. The sequence goes on along the minus strand of JAICVH010000183.1, from coordinate 326 downwards.
CGCATCTCGCCTACGCACCCGAAATCGCGCAGGTGATGCTGAGGCGCCAGCAGGCCGAGGCGATCATCTCGGCGCGGCAGAAGATCGTGCATGGCGCGGTGTCGATGGTGCAAATGGCGTTGAACGAACTCTCCGAGCGGCAAGTCGTCGATCTCGACGACGAGCGCCGTGCCGCGATGGTGAGCAACCTGTTGACGGTGTTGTGCGCCGAATCGGAGGTGCAGCCAGTCATCAATACCGGAACGCTCTACACGTGACGCACGGCGTGGGCGATTCGCCGCGATGACGGAGCGCAAGACGTTCCTGTTGCGGCTCGATCCAGCCGT
>JAICVH010000254.1 GCA_025935435.1 Burkholderiales bacterium | reverse complement strand
CCTATGACCTGGGGTCAGAGCAACAGTCGTGCTTTGGTCAATCGAACATCTGCAGGGCGCGACTCGTTGCTCTGACCCCGATGGACGCTGACTCCGAGAGCCCATGAGCCTCCTGCCGCCGGCAAATCGCGCCCTCGTGGAGAAACTCGCGATCGCCAATCGCATCCTTTACGACCAAGGGGTCGTCGACGGCTTCGGCCACGTCAGCGTACGCCACGACGGAGCGCGCGCTTGTTTCCTGCTCGCACGCAACATGGCTCCCGGTCTCGTGACGGCCGATGACATCCTGACGTTCGACCTCGACGGCAACGCGCTCGACGCCGGCGGGCGGCGCGTGTACCTCGAGCGTTTCATCCACGGTGAGATCTACCGCGCGCGTGCCGACGTCCATGCGATCGTGCACAGCCATTCGCCGAGCGTCATCCCATTCGCGGCGACGCGTACTCCGCTACGGCCGATCTATCACATGAGCGGCTTTCTCGGCGCCGGCTCGGCGCTGTTCGACATTCGCGACGTCGCCGGCGATACCGATCTGCTGATCCGCGATCCGGCGCTCGGCCGCGCGCTTGCCGAGGCGCTCGGCCCGCATGCCGCCGTGCTGATGCGAGGACACGGGTCGACGGTCGTCGGCGTGTCGCTCGAACAGGTCGTCTATCGCGCCGTGTACGCGGAGATCAACGCCCGGCTGCAGGCGCAGGCGGTCGCGCTCGGCGGCGTCACCTACCTGACCGACGCGGAAGCCGCGAAGGCGGCCGCGACGAACGATACGCAGCTTGCGCGCGTGTGGGAACTTTGGGAACGCCGCGTCACGCCGGCGCGCGAAGGCCGTAGCGGCCGATGAGCGCATTGAGACCGATCGCGACAATGAACAGGATGATCAGCAGCGCATACATCCGCGGCATGTCGAACGTCGCGTACGACTGGATGATCAGGTAGCCGAGTCCCTTGTTGGAAAGCTTGGTTTCGGCGAGCAGCGTTCCGATGATGGCGATGCCGAGACCGAGGCGCAGGCCGTTCACGATCGGCGCGCGCATTGCGGGCAGGTAGACGAGCCGCGTCATCTGCCACGGATTCGCGCGAAAACTCTGTCCGACGCGAATCAGCACCGGCGCGATCTGCCGCATGCCGGCGGCGACGCTGATCGCAATCGGAAAGAAGCACGACAAGGCGCCCATCGCGATCTTCGATCCCGAGCCCACGCCGAACCAGAGGATCATGATCGGAAAGAAGATGATCTTGGGGGTCGGTCCGAGGTAGTAGATGAATGCCTCGAACGCGCGCGACAGGAAGGGGCTGGCGCCGAACACGAGTCCGGTGACGACGCCCGCGATGCCGCCGATCGCAAGCGCCGCGGCAATCTCGCCGGCGGTCACACCGAGATTGGCGTAGAACGTTGCATCCCCTAGCGTGCGGAGGATGGCGCGGCCGATCACCGGCAGCGTCGGCACGACGTCCCGAAACAGCCATCCGGATTCGGCGACGACCTCCCACGCGGCGAGCACGACGGCCACGATTGCGACGCGCAGCGCCCACACGCGCCACGCGGGATCGGGTGCGTGCGCCGTCACGCCCGCTGGTGCGGCAACAGCCATCGCTCGGCACGCTCGCAGGCGACGAAGAACAGCACGCTGACGAGGATCACGAAGCCGATCGCCCCGTACGTGCCCGGCAGGTCGTAGCGTTCAGCGAGTTCGTTGATCAACTGGCCGAGGCCGCCGAAGTTGATCAGGAACTCGACGCCGACAATGTTGATCAGCGCGAAGATCAGTCCGACACGGAGCCCGACGAACATGCTGGGCAGCGCGGCGGGAACGAGCACCTTGCGGAAGAGCTGCGCCTCGCTGAGACGAAAGCTGCGCCCGACATCGAGCAGCACGCGCCGCGTGCCGACCAGCCCCTCGACTGTTTTCAGAATCACCGGCGGCAAACCGGCGATGAAGCCGATCACGATGATCGTCGTTGCGCTCCGACCGAATATGACCAGGAACAGCGGATACATCAGCACGATCGGTGCGGACGCGAGCGCGGCGACCCAGGTCTCGCAGGCGCTGCGCAGCAGGCGGAAACGGAACAGCAGCATGCCGATCGCGACGCCGACGACGACGAGGAGTGCACTCGCCGCCAGCGCTTCCCGGGTCGTTTGCCAGAAGCGGTGGGAAACGCTTTCTTCCGCGACGATCCGGGGAATTGCGGCAAACACCTGCGACGGCAGCGGCACGACGAACTTGTTGATGACGCCTGCACGGATCAACGCTTCGACGAGCACGATCAGCGCAACGAGTGTGGCGATCCCGACCAGGGGCGCTGCCGCCGCAGAGCGTCGCCATGCGCGCATCATCGCCGTTCGCTGCGCTCGCGCGTGCGGGACTCGTCATCGCGAATGCCGCGGCTCGCCTCCTCGCGCAAGTCGCTCCAGATCTGGGCCACGTAGTGACCGAACGCATCGCTGCTGACGACCTCCGACGTCCGCGGCCGCGGCAGATCGATGTCGAACGTGCGCTTCAGGCGGCCGGGGCGGTACGTCATGACGAGCACGCGGTCGGACAGTTGCACCGCCTCCGTGATGTTGTGCGTGATCAGCAGCGTGGTCTGCGCGAGCTGCTGATGGATCGCGAGCACCTTGTCGCCGAGCAACAGCCGCGTCTGCTCGTCGAGCGAAGCGAACGGCTCGTCCATCAACAGGATTCGCGGCTCGGACGCAAGCGTGCGCGCGATCGCCACGCGCTGGCGCATGCCACCGGAAAGCTCGGCCGGATAGCGGCGCTCGAACCCGTCGAGACCGACCATCGCGACGAAATGGCGCGCGCGCTCGTGGCGCTCGCGCCGTCCAATGCCGCCGAGCTCGAGCGGAAATGCGACGTTGTCGATGACCGTGCGCCAGGGAAACGTCGATTCCTCCTGGAACACCATGCCGAATGCCGGATGGGTGCCGGCAACGGCTTCGCCGTCGACGGCGACGCGGCCGTCAAAATCGCCGAGCAGGCCGCCGATCACGTTGAACAGCGTGGACTTGCCGCAACCTGACGGCCCGATGATCGACACGAACTCGCCATGCCGGACGGCGAACGACACGCGGTCGACCGCCAGCAGTGCATCGTCGCCGGTGCCAAACCGCTTGACGAGATCGGTGACCTCGAGGATCGGCCCGCGATTCGCTGCATCCGACGCATGCAGCGCGGCTGTCGTCTGCACGCGCGGGCGATTCGACCGTCAGCTGGAAATGCTTCGCGGTTCGTCCAAGCCTCAGCGCGGAGGAATCTGCACGAGCTCCGCCAGTTGTTCCTTTGTCAGCGGTGCCGCGGTGAACTTGAGTTCGACCGCGTCCTTGACGATCGTGTCCAGGCCGACGACGCGATCCGGGTCGATCGCCGACTTCGGGAAGAACTCGTCGCGCGTGCGCTTCGCTTTCGCTTCCGAGATGCCGACGAAATCGGCGTAGATCTTGAGTGCCGCCGGATCGTTGTACATGTAGTCGATCGTCTCGCGATACGCCTTCATGTAGCGATCGATGAGCGGCTTCTTCTTCGCCAGCGACTGCGCGTTGGCGATCAGCAGGCGCACCGTCTGCCCCTTGAACACGTCGGCATCGTTGCCGCTCGCGATGATCCGGATCTTGTGTTCATCGAGTTGGTCGAGGCCGAACGGCGGGGCAGACCAGCCGACATCCACCTGACCGGACATCACCTGCGTCAGCGTCGACGACGGACTGCCCGTCGCGACCGGCGTCGCCTTCAGGTCATACTGCTTCATGAACGCGGTCACGATGCCGTTGGTCGACGAGCCCTTGGTCGAATAAGCGAGCGTTTTCCCTTCAGTGTCCTTCAGCGACTTGATCGGCGAATCGCTGCGGACGTACCAGAACAGGTCGCGCGCGCCCGTCGTCTGGGCGCCGATGATGCGCACCGGCGCACCCTTCGAAAACGACGACAGCGCGCCCATGACGCCGACGGCGACACCGATGTCGACATCACCGGAGATGACCGGCTGCTGTGTTTCGCCGCTGCCCTGGGTCCACAGGATTTCGAGCACCAGCCCGTGCTTCTTGAAGATGCCGGCGCGCTGCCCGACTTCCGATACCGACGTGTCCCAGTTGCCGCGCTGCCCGCTCGCGAGCTTCAGCGTGTCCTGCGCACTCGCCGTGCACACGAAAGCGAGCGCAGCGACGGCGGCTACGACCAGTTGCTGCACGTTCATGAATCTCCTCCTCGGTTTTCAGTACTCGCCGGCGTTCGCTCGCCGGTCGCTGCCTCTAGGCATTGGCTGGTGACGCATCCGTCGCGGACTGCGCGGCGCCTGCCGTGCCGAGCAACGTCCAGTCGGTACCTTTCGCGACGATGCCCTCGAACGATTGTAGCGTGACATATGCGGGGCGATGCGACGGCGTGGCGATCGCGGGCTCGCCGGCCGCGTGGCGGCGCACGGCGTCGACCATGATGTTGCGGAATTCGACGATCGCTACGTCGCTCGCGCCCAGCCGCTCGGACGACCGATCGGCGATCGGACCCATCGTCTCCCACATCGCCATGTCCTGGGTCGGAATGCCGCGGATGCCGGTGAAATCGCCGAGTCGCATCGCCTGCCGATCCTGGAGGTAGCCGTTGTCGCGATTGCGACGATGACGAAAATCCCGATCGAGATCGAGCCCCGGCTGCGCGCCACAGAACCGCCGCCATGCGTCCTGGTCGATGCCGCCGCCTGCGTGGTCGCTCCACGCGATGAAATAGAACATCGTATGCGTGTCATCCACGG
>JAICVH010000693.1 GCA_025935435.1 Burkholderiales bacterium | reverse complement strand
GTGCGGGCATCCAAGCCGGCGACGTCATCGTGAGCGTGGGATCGGCGAAGGTCACGACGCTCGAGCAGTTGAAGCGTCAGATCGACAAGGCCGGCGATCACGTCGCGCTGTTGATCGATCGCAACGGGCAGAAGATCTTCGTGCCGGTGCGGATCGGCTGAAGCGCAACCCAGTTCGCAAAACCTCCAGAAACGGCCGCACGCGCGGCCGTTTTTTTTCGCCTACGCGACGAGCCGCGTGAGCGTCCGCGCCGTGCGCGCGAGGTAGCTCCCGCCGAACAGGTTCAGATGGTTGAGCAGGTGGTAGAGGTTGTAGACGTCCCGCCTGCGCTCGTACCCCGGGCCGATCCACGAGACGCTGTCGTAGCCCGAACGAAACACCGGCCCGAAGCCGCCGAACAGTTCGCTCATCGCGATGTCGACCTCGCGATCGCCGAGGTAGACGGCGGGGTCGAACACGACCGGCTCGCCGCCAGCGAGCGACGCCGCGTTGCCGGACCACAAGTCGCCATGCACGAGCGACGGCGTCACGTCGCGCCCGCCCAGAAGCTCGGGCAGGCGCGCGAGCAAGCGCTTGGCGTCGTGCTCCAGATCGCGGAACCCGTTGCGAAAGGCACGCAGGAATTGCGGTGCGAGACGCGCATCGCGGAAAAATGCCGGCCAGTCGTCGCTCCACCCGTTTTTTTGCGGCGTCGCGCCGATCCAGTTGTCGCGATGCCATCCGAAACGCTCGCCTTCCGGGCCGCGCGGCGTTTCCACATCGTGCAGCGCCGCAAGCGCGCGACCGAGGCGCGCCTGGTCGTCGATGTCGTGCAGGTCCAGCCATTCGAGGACGAGATACGCGGCGTCTTCGACATGCCCTTCGGCGTACACCGCGGGGACGCGGACGGTTTCCGTTTCGGCGATCGCGCGCAGTCCCTCGGCTTCCGCGGCGAGCATTCCGGCGCGTTCCCCGTGCACGACCTTGACGAAGCAACGGCCATCCGCGAACGCGAGCGACCACGCTTCGCCCCACCCGGTCGCGCCGACGTGTCGCCAGTCACCGCCCGCACACTCGAGCGCAGCCTCGATCGCCGATCGCAATGCATCGTCCCGCATGACTCAATGACGCAGCGCGTCGATTCCCTGCGCAATACCGGCGAGCGTCAGCGGGAACATGCGCGGCCCGAGCGCCTGCAGGATCATCTGCGTCGTGCGCACGTGCTCCCACGTGCGCGCCGGCTCCGGATTCCACCAGACGACGCGGCGGAAGTGCTCGAAGATGCGCGCAAGCCACGCGATGCCCGGTTCCAGATTGCGGTATTCGACGCTGCCATCGATCGCCGTCAGCTCGTACGGACTCATCGCTGCGTCACCGACGAAGATCACTTTCCAGTCGGGTCCGTAGGTCCGCAGCAATTCGAGCGTGCCATAGCGCTCGTTCCGCCGGCGACCGTTGTCGCGCCACACGTGGTCGTATACGCAGTTGTGGAAGTAGAAGTGCTCGAGATGGCGGAACTCGCTTTTCGCCGCCGAAAACAGCTCCTCGCATACGTCGACGTGCGGGTCCATCGAACCGCCGACGTCGAGGAACAGCAGCACCTTGACCCGATTGCGGCGCTCGGGCTGCAGCTTCAGATCGAGCCAGCCGGCGTTACGCGCCGTGCTCGTGATCGTGCCTTCCAGGTCGAGCTCTTCGGGAATGCCTTCGCGCGCGAAGCGCCGCAGGCGGCGCAGCGCGATCTTGAGATTTCGCGTGTTGAGCTCGACGTCGCCGTCGAGATTGCGAAAGGTTCGTTCGTCCCACACCTTGATCGCGCTGCGCGATCCGCCTTGCGG
>JAICVH010000560.1 GCA_025935435.1 Burkholderiales bacterium | reverse complement strand
CTATGTTCTTGGTGTGGCGGTCATCGCACCAGGCGAGACAGAGCGCCGCGCGTAGATGCGCGTCGCCGTACTGGCGCTCGAGCATGCGTGCGCAGTCTGCAGAGGATCGGCTCGAGGACGCCTACGACGCTGCGCGTGATGGCTGTGAAGCGCTCCGCGGCGAAGCCGAAGATCGCTGCATGGACGACGCGCGCGCTCGTTATCGCCACTGAGCGCCGCGGCGCCGCTCACGCAGCGTTCCCGCGAGGCCGCGGCGCGTTCCCCAGCAATGAACATGGGCGGCGCGCCGTGTAAGATGCACGCCCATGTCTGCCGGCGAAGTCGAATCGGCGTCCGCGTGGATGCGCCTCGTTGTCACGCTGACGCTGTCGACTGTCGGCGGCGTCGGCATGTGGTCGGTCGTGGTCGCGTTGCCCGCAGTGCAGAACGAATTCGGCGTGGCGCGCGCCGACGCGTCGCTGCCTTACACGCTGACGATGATCTGCTTCGGTTTTGCGGGCATCGTCATGGGGCGGCTGTCCGATCGCTACGGCGTGATGCTGCCGGTGATGCTCGGCACGCTGCTGCTCGCGCTTGGCTACGTCGCCGCAGCGTCGGCACCATCGCTCGGTTATTACACGCTCGCGCAGGGCGTACTTATCGGCGCCGGAAGTTCGGCGACGTTCGCGCCGCTACTCGCCCATACATCGCTCTGGTTCGTGCGGCGGCGCGGTCTGGCCGTTGCGATCTTCGCCAGCGGTAACTACCTCGCCGGCACGCTGTGGCCGCCCGTCGTCGAACATTTCATTCGCACGGCCGGGTGGCGCGTGACCTACGTCGGCATCGCGTTGTTTTGTGCTGTCACGATGGTTCCGTTGGCGCTGCTGCTGCGCAAGCGGCCGCCTGCAAGCGACGGCACCGCGGCCGGCGTCCCGGTGCAACGCCACACACCGCAAACGCTCGGCCTGTCGACGAACGCATTGCAGACGCTGCTCGTCGTCGCGGGGGTCGCCTGTTGTGTCGCGATGTCGATGCCACAGGTGCATCTCGTCGCGTATTGCAGCGATCTCGGGTACGGCCCCGCGCGCGGTGCACAAATGCTGTCGCTGATGTTGGCCTGCGGCATCGTCAGCCGGCTGGTGTTCGGAACGATCTGCGACCGGATCGGCGGCCTGCGCACGTTGCTTCTGGGTTCCATCCTTCAGGGCGCGGCGCTGCTGCTGTTCCTGCCGTTCGATGGTCTCGCGTCGCTGTTCGTGATATCGGCGTTGTTCGGCCTGTTTCAGGGCGGCATCGTGCCGTCGTACGCGATCATCGTCCGCGAATACTTCGATCGGTCGCAGGCAGGCGCGCGTGTCTCGCTGGTCATCACGGCAACGCTGTTCGGCATGGCACTCGGCGGGTGGATGTCCGGTGCGATTTTCGACCTCACCGGCACCTACCGGGCGGCGTTCCTGAACGGCATCGCGTGGAACGCCGTCAACGTGTCGATCGCCGCGTGGCTGCTCCGACGGTCGATGGGCTTGCCGAAGATCGCGTCGCGGTGGGTTGCGCACTGATCGACGCGACGCGAGTGCAGACGCGCACCACGTGACCGGCGTACGGCGTGCTGCCGGTCACGCGGCGCATCACGCGTAGTGTTGATCGTCAGCGGTTTTTCGACCCGCTGTCGCGATCGCGCTTTTGCGAAGCGCTGTCATCCTGCTGGTCCTGCTGCCGATCGCGGCCGCCCTGACCGCTCTGCCCTTGCTGACCGCGATCACCCTGACCGGCACCGCTTTGCCCTTGCTGCCCGCGGTCGCTCTGACCCGTGCCGCTTTGCCCCTGTTGCCCGCGGTCGCTCTGACCCATGCCGCCTTGCCCCTGTTGCTCGCGATCGCTTTCACCCATGCCGCCGTGCCCTTGCTGCGAGCCGCGGTCGCTTTGGCCAGTGCCGCCTTGCCCTTGCTGCGAGCCGCGGTCGCTTTGGCCAGTGCCGCCTTGGCCTTGCTGCGAGCCGCGGTCGCTTTGGCCAGTGCCGCCTTGCCCTTGTTGCGAGCCGCGATCGCTCTGGCCAGTGCCGCCTTGACCTTGATGTCCTTGACCGCTCTGATTTTGCTGACCGCTGCCTTGGCCCTGCTTGTTGTCCCGTCCGTCGTTGCCTTGCTGGTCGCGCTGTGTCATATGAATCTCCGCAGTAATGACGCGGCGTATGCGCGCGTCTTCAAATGGCGGCTGCAAGCGATGTGCCATCGTGCATGTGCAACGCCATCGTCGTTCGTACGCCGGACGTCGCCCTAGATGAACGCGGCATGGTGCAATGCAGATGCGCAACGCGTCCATGAAACAGTGATGAAAGCCGGTGCAACAAACTCCGGTAATAAATTCCGGTAGAACGTTGCAGGCGCGCACATCATCTCGCCGAGACGATCACGCCCTACCGTTGTTCAAACGGCAGCGTCGACCGTGCGAGTTGGCAGCGTCGGGCTGCCTCGGATACGGGCCGCGCCGGCAGGAATTAAAATGATCATCCGTCCTTTCCAGGAGAGTCGTGATGAAGGCGTTCAATGTCGTTCGAT
>JAICVH010000445.1 GCA_025935435.1 Burkholderiales bacterium | reverse complement strand
GTCAACGGTGACCCGCGGACCGTGGAGGTGCGGGATCCCGATGAACCGCTGCTGTATGTCCTTCGCAACACGCTGAACCTCACCGGCGCCAAGTTCGGCTGTGGGCTCGGCCAATGCGGCGCGTGCACGGTGCTCGCAGATGGTGACCCGGTTCGCGCGTGCATGCTGCCGATCGCGAAGGCCGCGGGCCGGCGCATCACCACGGTCGAAGGCCTCGGCTCGCCGGACAAACCGCACCCGCTGCAGGCGGCATTCATCGCGGAGCAGGCGGCGCAATGCGGTTATTGCGCGAGCGGCATGGTGATGAGCGCCGCGGCGCTCCTCGCGCGGAAGCCGAACGCCACGCGCGAGGATGCGCAGCAGGCGCTGGCCGGCAACCTGTGCCGCTGCGGAACGCACGATCGGATCCTGCGCGCCGTCGTTCGTGCTTCGCGGAGGTCGACGACATGAACGCACTTCTCACGCGGCGGGCGTTCCTGCAGGCGGGCGGCGCATTACTCGTGACGTTCGCAACGCCGGCGGTGGGCCAGCAGCTGCCCGATGCCGATCGTGCGCTCGGCAAAACGCTCGACACGACCGACGTCGACGGTTTCATCGCCATCAACGCCGACGGTTCGGTCACCGTCTTTTCCGGAAAGGTCGATCTTGGTCAGGGTCTGCGCATCGCGATTCCGCAGATGGCGGCCGAAGAGCTCGGCATCGGCGTCGAACGCATTGCATTGATCGAAGGCGATACTGCCCTGACCCCCGACCAAGGCGCGACCGCCGGCAGCAGCGGCATCATGCGCGGCGGCGTGCAGATTCGACAGGCGGCGGCGACCGCGCGCGAAGCGCTGATCGGCATGGCCGCGGCGCGCACTGGACGTCAACCCGGCGAGTTCGACATTGCGGATGGCGCCGTGCGCGCGAAGTCTGGCGGCGAAAAGCTGCGCTTCGCCGAATTGATCGGCGAGCGGCGATTCGCGATCAAGGTCGACCCGAAAGCGAAGCTGCGCGACCCGGCGTCGTACCAGGTCGTCGGCAAGCCGCTCGCGCGTCCCGACATCCCCGGCAAGGTGACGGGTCGGCATCGGTACGTGCAGGATTTCAGGATCGACGGAATGCTGCATGGACGCGTCGTGCGTCCTCCGTCCGTCGGCGCGAAACTCGAAAGCGTCGACGAGGCGTCGATCGAATCGGTGCCCGGTGCACGTGTCGTTCGCATCAAGGACTTCGTGGGTGTCGTTGCGCCCGACGAGTGGGACGCCGTGACGGCTGCGCGCCTGCTGCGGACGCGCTGGGCCGATTCGACCGTGCTGCTCGGCGACGCCGCCGTGCGCGAATGGCTTCGCGCCGGGCCGTTCGAAGCGAACGAGTCGCTGGTGAAGAAAGGCGACGCGGCGCAGGCGCTGTCGACGGCGAAGAAAGTAAGCGCCGAGTTCTATTGGCCGGTGCAATCGCATGCGTCGATGGGGCCGTCGTGCGCCGTCGCCGACGTGCGCGACGGCAAGGCGACGATCTGGTCCGCGTCCCAGGCGACGCATCGCTTTCGCGAGACGATCGCGAAGGCCCTGGCACTCCCGAAGGAATCGGTTCGCGTCGTGTATCTCGACGGATCGGGCTGCTACGGGATGAACGGTCACGACGACGCCGCTGCCGAAGCCGCGCTGCTGTCGCGCGCGGTCGGTCGGCCGGTACGCGTGCAATGGTCACGGGCCGACGAGCATGGCTGGGATCCGAAGGCCCCGCCGCAGCTGCTGGCACTCGAGGGCAGCGTCACGAGCAGCGGAACCATCGACGCGTGGCGAACCGAGATGTGGATTCCGAAGGCGACCGCGAGCCTGCCGCACATGCCGCTGCTCGCCTTCGATGCCGCCGGCATTGCGCAAACGCCCGGCATCACGACGGGCCTGATCAGCCAGAACGGCGATCCACCGTACGCGGTGCCGAACCAGGAGGTGTTCGTGCACTGGCTGAAGGGAGCGCCGCTGCGGCCGTCGAACTTCCGCGCACCCGGGAAGGTCGCGAATTGCTTTGCCGTCGAAAGCTTCACGGACATGCTGGCCGCGGCGGCGAAGCGCGATCCGATCGAATTGCGCGTTCAGGCGTTGTCCGACCCGCGCGGCCTCGAGGTGATCCGCCGCACCGCAGCGTTGATCGGCTGGCAGCCGCGCCCGTCACCGTCGCCGGGGGCCACAGGCAAGGGCCGCGGCTTTGCATACATCCATTACAAGCACAACGAGAGCTACGTCGCGATGGCGATGGAAGCGACGGTCGACAAGGCATCGGGCGCGATTCGCGTGCAGCGCATCGCGTGCGCGCATGACTGCGGCCTCGTCATCAACCCGGATGCGCTGCGCGCGCAGATCGAGGGCAACATCCTGCAGACGCTGTCGCGAACGCTGTACGAGGAAGTGAAGTTCGATCGCTCGCGCGTGACGAGCGTCGACTGGGAGGGCTATCCGATCCTGCGCTTTCCCGACGTGCCCGAGATCGTGATCGAGCTCGTGACCCGTCCGCACGAGCCGCCGCTTGGCGCCGGTGAAGCGTCGGCGACGCCCGTGCCTGCCGCGCTCGCAAACGCGGTCTTCGATGCGGTCGGCGCGCGCCTGACGACGGTGCCGTTCACGCGCGAGCGCGTTCGCGCTGCGCTTGCGTGAGCGCGCGCTGCGCGACGCATGCCGGCGACGAGCCTGCGTATCGCAGTTGTCGGCGCGGGCGCCATCGGCCGCCGTCATATCGCGCTGATTCGCCAGCGTGAAGAGTGCGTGCTGGCGGCGATCGTCGATCCCGCAGCCGCTGCGGCGGAGCATGCACGCGCACTCGACACGCCACGCTTCGCTTCGCTGGATCAACTGCTGGCCGATGCGCGGCCGGACGGCGTCGTGCTTGCAACACCCAACCAGGTTCACGTCGAACACGCGCTCGAATGCATCGACGCACGCGTGCCGGTGCTCGTCGAAAAGCCGATCGCCCACACCGTCGACGCCGCGCGCAGGCTTTGCGATGCGGCCGAAGCGGCGGGCGTACCCGTACTCGTAGGGCACCATCGGCGCCACGGTGCGATCATCGCGAAAGCCGTCGACATCATCGCGGCGGGTACACTCGGCCGTCTGGTTGCCGTCGTCGGCACGGCACTGTTCTACAAGCCGGACGCCGACGGTTACTTCGACGAACGCTGGCGGCGCGAGCCGGGCGGCGGGCCGGTCCT
>JAICVH010000678.1 GCA_025935435.1 Burkholderiales bacterium | reverse complement strand
CAGATGGGCACCGCAACGAGAAGGCCGCGCAGCTGGACCGGTTCGCCGGCAATGCGCAGGACGACGAGGATCGCAACGTAGCCGATGAACTGCAACGCGAACGTCGCCGCAACCGACGCGAGCACGACGAGTTCGTGAGGGAATGCAACCTTGCGAATCATCCCGGCATAACTTGCGAGGCTGACAGCGCCGCGCTGTAACGCCTCCTGCGCCGCGAGCCACGGCCACAGGGCAACGGCGACGAACGCGAGAAAGCTCGGCCCGGCGAAACCGGTCGCACGAAATATATGCGTGAACACAAAATGGTAAACGCCGAGCAGCGCAAGCGGCGACAACAGCGCCCAGGCGAACCCGGTGACGCTGCCGAGATAGCGCGTCGTCAGTTCGCGTCGGAAGAAATTCAGGAACAGCGCGCGATCGCGCCCACTGATGGGCAACGACGCATCCGCCTGACGCGCAACTGCTCTGCCTGCAACGGCGTGAGGATTCACCTGCAGCCGTGCATGCCCATGCCCGGGGCCGGGCGTACGCCCGCGCTCACGCGTCGCCGCCAGTTGCTCGAGTTCACTTCGGTGCGACCTGTCCGGACTGCGCTCCACGCGGCTTCTGGAGTTTGGGATCGACGCGGTTCACGAGTGCGTCGATCGCCGCCTGGTTCACTTGCAGCTCTGGATCGCTGTGGATCGCCTGAATGCGCGCGTCGCGCTGCTCGGTGACGTAGCGCTTCTCGAGATCGCGCATGATGGCGTCGCGGACGTACTCGAACGGCTGCTGCCGGGGCGCGCGCCGTTCCTCGAGACGCACCACGTGATAGGCCGACGCCCCCTTGATCGGTTCGGGTATATCGCCCACCTTGGTGAGCGCAAACACGGCCTTGCCGTAATCGGGGGTGAGCGCCTTGGCGGTCACGAACGGCAACGCGCCGCCTTTTTCGCGTGACGTCGGATCGTCGGAATACTCGCGCGCGACGGCGGCGAAGTCCGCGCCAGCGATGATTTTCTGCCGCGCCTCCCGCGCGCGGGCGAGTGCTGCGTCGTCGCCGCGATCCTTGATCGAAATGGCGATATCGGAAATGCGCACTTCCTCGGGAGCGACGTACTTCTTGCGCTCGAGCGCATAAATCTCCCGCGCCTTTTGCTCGTAGACCGCCTTTTGTGCGGCGAATGCCTTCGTCGCATCCGCTTCGATGCGCGCGAGTTCGGCTGCGGCAAGCGCCTTGTCTGCATCGATGCCGGAACCCTTCGGCAGCGTGCCCGCCGGACGCGTGCCGTGCACTTTCGCCTGCGCCGCCAGCGTCTTCGTCAGCAGCAGGTTGTTGAGCAGGCCCTGGACGCGCCGCGGGCTGGTCGAGAACTCGAACCGCAGGTTTTCGGGTAGCCGCGTGAGCGCCTGGTCGTAATCGGCGCGCGTCAGTTCCATCCACCGGCTCTTCGCGAGCACGTTGGCCGGAAGTTCCGCGGCATAGAGCGACGACGCGGCGAGGCCGATGGTGGCAACGAAGGCGAACAACAGCGGGAAGCGAATCATGCGAAACGGCTCGGCGGCAAACCGGCGATTATGCCTGCCATGGATGGGAGTTGCGGACGCGCGCTTGACGCGCGATGGCGAGCGCACCAGGGTGGAAGCGAGTGTCCGCTGGTAATGGCACATCGCAACCCCGGGTGCAGTGAACCGCCGGCCTTCGGGTGCGACTCCCAAAACGACGATGGCCCCGCGTGGGGGCCATCGTGGTGCTACGGTCACGCCGCAGGCGCGGCGAATTGAGATTTCAGAGGCCGTTCGGCTTCTGCAACTCGACGAACATGTTGCATGATCCCGAGCAGGTCGACACGCCGTTCACCTGGTGCTTGATGTTGAAGTAATACGTCGTG
>JAICVH010000185.1 GCA_025935435.1 Burkholderiales bacterium | reverse complement strand
GGCTCGGGAATGTTGTCGGTGAAAAGCCGCAGCTGCTTTTCGCGCGCGGCAAGCTCCTGCTCCGTCTGCTTGAGGTCGTGAATGTCGTACTCGGTGCAATACAGCCCGCGTACCTTGCCGGTCGAATCGAGATCGGGCGCCATGCGACCGTGCATCCAGCGGCGCTGGCCACTCGCGTTCTGGCCGATACGCTCGTACTCGACGTGCTCACCCGCCTGTGCGCGCTTCAACACCGGTCGCAGGAATGCGGCGACGTCCGACGCCATCACCTCGAACGGCGTCTTGCCGTAGATCTCGTCCTGCGGCTTGCATACCCAGTTCGCGAATGCCTGGTTGACGAACGTGTAATGCAGGCTCTTGTCGAGGTACGCGATCGGACCCGGGATGTTGTCCGCGAACAGGCGCAACTGCGACTGCTGCGATTTCAGCGCGTCGCGTACGCGGACATCGTCCTCGATGTCGTTCCACACGACGAATGCGCCGCCGACGCGGCCACCCATCTCGCGATCCGGGAACAATGTGACGCGCACCCAGCGCAGTTCACCCGATGCGCGCCTTTCGCGTCGCTCGTATGCGACGGTCGCGCCGGCGAACGCGCGCTCGATGTAGCCTTGCATCTCGGTGAGCGCGTCGGAAGGCAGGAAGTCACTCAGCGCATGACCGAGCAGGTCCTCGGCCGGCACGCCGATCCAGTCGGCGAACGGCTTGTTCGCAAAGCGCAACCGCAATTGCCGGTCGAAGTGCAGGATCGGCAGGCCGACGCTATCGGTGACGAGACGCAGCCGGTGCTCGCGCTGACCGGCTTCGAGCTCCAGGCGCTTCAGATGATCGACGTCGCTGTACGTCGCTAGAAATCCGCGAATGTGTCCCTGCGGGTTGCGGTCGGGGTAATAGTCGACGCGCATCCACAACGGCTGGCGCCCCGGGAGTGCGAGCTGCCATTCGTAGCCGGTCTTTTCGCCGCCGAGCGCAGCGTCGATGTACGCGCGGTAGAGCTGATAGCTCTCGCGACCGATGACTTCGATGATCTCGCGGCCGATCACCTCGTCGGCGCGCTTGCCGAACCAGTCGAGCAGCGCCTTGTTGACGAATCGATAGCGCTGGTTGCGATCGATATACGCGACCGGCGTACCGAGCGCATTGAGCTTGCGCTGCGACAGCGCAAGCAGCGGCCCGCGCTCGACGCCGATGGAATCGCCCACCGTCTGCGGCATCGGTGCCAGGTCCAAGCGACTGATCGAGCGGGTCAGGGCCATTGCGCCTTGCGTTTTTGCGTGTTCGCGGCGCCGAAGGACCGCCGGGGCGGGCGCACGCGGGCGCTTTAGCCCGTCGCTCGCGCGCCGTCCGCGCCTTGATGCCTCGCGTCGCCACTTAAAAGCAAGGATCGGGCCCGTAGTCGGCATTCCTGGATGACGGCCAGCCCAAACCCCTTGCGAAAGCCGGCGCACGAGGCGGTTACAATCCGCGTCACCAAAAAACGCCAAACGGCAGCGCTCCGCCGAGCCGTGCGCGGGCTGCGGCATCACCAGCAGCGACCCGGTCGCTGCAACCTCCTCAGGATGACCATGTCCTTCGTGTCGATTGCGCGCCCGACCCTTGCGCGGCTCGTTCTGCTACCGGCCCCGCTGCTCGTGTCCGTGTCGGTTTTTGCTGCGACGGGGGCTGCGCCAGAACCCCCCGCGATCGCCGGCATTCCGATCGACTTCCTGTTGTTTGCGCTGACGCTGCTGGGAGTCGCGCTCTTTCACCATTACACGCTGAAAGTCGCCCTGACCGGGCTTGCGGTGATCACGGTTTTCAAGGTGCTGTTTTCACCGTTTGCCGAAGGCGCAGGCACCTCCGGTCTCGTTATGCATCTCGGACACGAATGGGTGCTGCTCACCAACCTGCTCGGGCTCCTTCTCGGCTTCGCGCTGCTATCGAAGCATTTCGAGGCGAGCAACGTACCGGCGTGGCTCCCCCGCCTGCTTCCTGACGACTGGAAAGGTGCGTTCGTTCTGCTGGTGATGATCTTCGTGTTGTCGTCGTTTCTCGACAACATCGCCGCGGCACTGATTGGCGACACCATTGCCGGCGTCGTGTTTCGCCACAAGGTGCACATCGGATACCTGGCGGCGATCGTCGCCGCGTCGAATGCGGGCGGCTCCGGCAGTGTCGTCGGGGACACGACGACGACGATGATGTGGATCGACGGTGTGTCGCCGCTGTCGGTCCTGGAAGCCTACATCGCCGCGTCGGTGGCCATGGCGATCTTCGGCATACCCACCGCGTTGCAGCAGCAGCGGTACTCGCCGATCGTCAGGGACACGACGACGACGATTCGCATCGACGCTGCGCGCGTGTTCATCGTCGCGTTCATCCTCGTGACGGCGATCGTCGTCAACGTCGTAATCAACGTGAAGTTCAACGCGTGGTCGGATCGCTTTCCGTTCATCGGCGCCGCCGTCTGGGTCGCGCTGCTGCTCTGCGTCCCGCTGCGGCGTCCCGAATGGAGCGAGCTGCCCGGTGCGTTCAAAGGCTCGATCTTCCTGCTGTCGCTCGTGCTCGCCGCATCGATGATGCCCGTGCACAAGTTGCCGGACGCGTCGTGGCGCGTCGCGCTCGGCCTCGGTTTCATTTCTGCGGTGTTCGACAACATTCCGCTGACCGCGCTCGCGCTGAAACAGGGCGGCTACGACTGGGGATTCGTCGCGTACGCCGTCGGCTTTGGCGGCTCGATGATCTGGTTCGGATCGTCTGCAGGTGTCGCGCTGACCAACCTGTTCCCCGAAGGCAAGTCGGTGTTCGCGTGGCTTCGTGCCGGCTGGCATGTCGCGCTCGCGTATGTCATCGGATTCGCGGTGATGCTCGTTGTTCACGGGTGGGTGCCCGACGAACCGCATCGCACATCGGACGCGAAAGCCGTCACGTCGTATCGCGCGTAGGAGCCGACCGACGCAACGCTCGGCGCTTCGCCGACTGCGATCGCGATCAATCGGCGAATAGCATCGAGGATGTGCGGCGCGGCGACGTCTGGCGCCGGTTCAAGGAGATGACGTGATGAAGATGAAACGCACGTTTCTGGCAGTGGCATTGCTCGCGGCTAGCGCGACGGCAGCATCGGCTGCCGAGCTCACGCTGTTCGGGCGAGACAACTTTTCCGGCAAGCGCTTTCGCGCGAACGATACGGTCGCCAACCTCGCGAACAGCGGATTCAACGATCGCGCAACGTCGGTCGTCATTCGTGAAGGCACATGGCAACTTTGCGACGATGCTTACTTTCGCGGCCGCTGCGTGACATTGCAGCCTGGGCGTTATCCATCGCTACGCGAAATCGGCCTCAACAACCGCGTTTCTTCCGTTCGGGAGCTCGGGGGATGGGGTGAGCCGCCGCGCGGTGGCAACGGCAAGTGGGGCGGTGATTCCCGCGCAATCCTTTATTCGAACCCGGACTTCCGCGGGGAGCGCTTCGTCGTCGAGGGCAATGTCCTGCCGAACCTCGCGAATACCGGCTTCAACGACCGCGCCCAGTCGTTGCGCGTCGAGCGCGGCTACTGGATGTTCTGCAGTGATGCGGCCTTTCAAGGCACGTGCCGGACCTTCGGACCCGGAAACTATCCGAACCTCGGCGGCGCTCTCGACAACAAGGTTTCGTCCGGACGGCGCATCTCGCAGGACTATCCGTACAATGGACCGCCGAACTGGGGTAATCGCTAGTTGAAGCGCTGAACGGCGCGGCTGCGCGCCGTTCAGCGTTGGTTCCTTCCCGGCCGCGCGTGCTTCGGAGATCTTGGGGACGCGCGGCTTTGTTCACGTGCCGATCATCGACGACATCGCCGGCATTCGCGGCATCCTGCTGCGCTCGCGCACGCTGGCGATCGTCGGGTTGTCCGCCCAGTGGTATCGACCGAGCTATTTCGCGGCGAAATACATGCTCGACCACGGCTACCGGATCATCCCGGTAAATCCGCGTTACGACGACGTCCTCGGCCAGAAGTGTTACCCGGACCTTCGCGCCATCCCCACGCCGGTCGATCTCGTCGACTGCTTTCGCAAGGCCCCTGAAATTCCTGCCATCGCGGATGACGCGATTGCAATCGGCGCGAAGGTGCTGTGGATGCAGCTCGGCATCGTCAATGAGGAAGCCGCGAACCGCGCGGTCGCCGCCGGGCTCGACGTCGTCATGAATCGCTGCGTCAAGATCGAGCACGCGCGCATCCTCGGTGGCTTGAACTGGGCTGGCGTCAATACGGGCGTCATCACGTCGCGGCGACCGTCGGCCACGTGAGTTTCTTGCACGTTGCGCCCTGGCGGCGCGAGCGCTGGTAACCGCCGCAGCGGTTCGCGATCACTTTCTCGCATAATGGGGCACTCGCTCCGAGTTCGGTGATGCCCGACCATACGTTCGGCTTCGACACGCTCTGCCTGCACGCCGGACAGATTCCGGATGCGCAGACGGGCGCGCGCGCATTGCCGATCTATCAGACGACGTCGTTCGTTTTCGACGACGCCGATCACGCGGCATCGCTGTTCAATCTCCAGACGTTCGGGAACGTGTACTCACGGATCTCGAACCCGACCGTCGCGGCACTCGAGGAACGTGTCGCTGCGCTGGAAGGTGGCCGTGCTGCGCTTGCCGCCGCGACCGGCATGGCCGCGCAGATGCTTGCATTCCTGACGCTCGCGCGCGCTGGCGATCACATTGTCGCGGCACGCTCGCTGTACGGCGGGTCGTATTCACAGCTCGCCGTGACGTTCGAGCAGTTCGGTATCGGCGCGACGTTCGTCGACGCCGACGACCCCGAGAACTTTCGCCGCGCGCTGAAGCCCGAGACGAAATGCGTCTACGCGGAAACGATCGGCAATCCGCAGCTGAACGTTCCCGATATTTCCGCGATTGCCGATATTGCGCACGGCGCAGGCGTTCCGCTCGTCATCGACAACACGCTAGCGTCGCCTTACCTGTGCCGGCCGTTCGAGCACGGCGCCGATCTCGTCGTGCATTCACTGACCAAATACCTCGGCGGTCACGGCACGACGATGGGCGGCATCCTGGTCGAATCGGGCAAGTTTCCGTGGGACAACGGCAATTTTCCGCAGATGACCGAGCCGTCGCGCGGCTATCACGGCGTCGTCTTCCACGAAACGTTCGGCGATTTCGGCTTCACGATGAAGGCGCGCATGGAAACGATGCGCACGCTCGGTCCGACGTTATCGCCGTTGTCGGCATTCCTTCTGATGCAGGGCATCGAAACGCTTCATCTGCGCATGCCGCGGCACAGCGAATCGGCGCTCGCGGTCGCCGAATATCTAGCGCGGCATCCCGCTGTCGCCTGGGTCAACTATCCGTTGCTCGCGGGCAATCCCGGACGGGCGATGGCGAACCGTTACCTGCCCCGCGGAGCGGGCGGAATTCTCACCTTCGGTGTCAAAGGCGGCGCCGCCGCCGGCGTGCGGTGCATCGAAGCGGTACAGTTCCTGTCGCACCTCGCGAACGTCGGTGATGCGAAGACGCTGATCATCCATCCAGCGTCGACCACGCATCGGCAACTCGACGAAGACGAACAACGGGCAGCCGGCGTGTCGCCGGAGATGATCCGGCTCTCCGTCGGGCTCGAGTCGCTCGACGACATCCTCTGGGACCTCGATCAGGCGCTGGAGCAGTCACAACGATGAACCGTTATGCGGCGATTCCATGGCCGTGGGCCGCGCT
>JAICVH010000066.1 GCA_025935435.1 Burkholderiales bacterium | reverse complement strand
GCCGCAGGTCTCACGCGCGACGCAACTTGCGGGCGCGACCTCCCCGACGATCGTCCTGATCGCGCGTGCGCGTCGCGGCGCGTGGTCGTTTCGCGCGCGTGGACTCCGCGGTCCCGGTGCGACCACCGGGCCGGAGCGGCTTCGCGGCAGGCGCGCGATCTCCGCGCGCGAGCGGCTCGGCGATAGCAGGGCGGCGCGGCGCGACCGGGTGTGATTCGGCGCCCGCGGCCTCTTCATCCAGGGTGAAATCGATTTTCGCGCGCTCCAGATCCACGCGTGCAACCTTGACGCTCACGCGCCCGGCCAGCTGAAACACGCGCCCGGTGCGTTCACCGATCAGCGCGTGCCGGACAGCATCGAAGTGGAAGTAATCGCGCGGCAGCTCGGTGACATGGACGAGGCCGTCGATGTCGAGGCCGTCCAGCGTGACGAAAATGCCAAAGCTTGCGACGCCGCTGATTGTCCCTGTGAACGTTTCGCCGACACGGTCCTGCATGTAGTGGCATTTGAGCCATTGCAGCACGTCCCGAGACGCATCGTCCGCGCGACGCTCGGTCATCGAACAATGCAGGCCGAGCGCCTCCCACGAATTGTCCTTCGGCGTGTAGCGCTTGTTGGCGAGCACCGCCTTGATCGCGCGGTGCACGAGCAGATCGGGATAGCGGCGGATCGGCGACGTGAAATGTGCGTAAGCGTCGTAAGCGAGCCCGAAGTGGCCGACATTGGCCGGGCTGTACTGCGCCTGCGACAGCGACCGCAGCAACACCGTTTGCAGCAGCGCGAAATCGGGCCGATCGCGGATGCGGTCGATCAACGCTGCGTAGTCCATCGCCGTCGGCTCGTCGCCGCCGG
Organism: Burkholderiales bacterium; assembly: GCA_025935435.1. GTDB lineage: Bacteria > Pseudomonadota > Gammaproteobacteria > Burkholderiales > Casimicrobiaceae > VBCG01. The sequence continues at coordinate 8,170 of JAICVH010000066.1, read as the reverse complement.
TCAGCGTCAATGCGGAGCCGGCGAGGAATTCGCGCAACGCGGACAGCTTGTCGGGCGGCGGCGCTTCGTGTACGCGGTAGAGCGCGGGCTGCTCATGCTCGGTCAGGAAGTTGGCCGCGCATACGTTCGCCGCGAGCATGGATTCCTCGATCAGCCGGTGTGCATCATTGCGCGGCGAGGGCACGATGCGCACGATCTTTCCGTGCTCGTCGAACTGCAGCGCGAGTTCGGCCGTATCGAAATCGATCGCGCCCCGCCGTTCGCGCGCGGCGAAGAGCACCTTGTACAGCGTGTACAGCTGCGACAGATGCGGCAGCAGCGACCGCGCAGGTTCGCTGCGTGCGCCGCTGCCCTCGGTCAGCCACTGATGAACCTGCGTGTACGTGAGTCGCGCACGCGAGTGCATTACCGCCGGATAGAATGCATACGACCGTATCGTTCCGCGCGCGTCGATCCGCATGTCGCACGCCATGCACAGCCGGTCGACGTCCGGTTTGAGCGAGCACAGCTCGTTCGACAACGCTTCGGGGAGCATCGGTATCACCCGCCGCGGAAAGTACACCGACGTGCCGCGTTCGCGCGCGTCCGCGTCGAGCGCATCCCCGTCGCGCACGTAATGCGACACGTCGGCGATCGCGACGACCAGCCGGAAGCCGCGGCCGTCCGCTTCGCAGTAGACGGCGTCATCGAAATCGCGCGCGTTTTCGCCGTCGATCGTCACCAGCGGCAGGTGGGTGAGGTCTGTGCGGTCCTTGCGGTCTGCCGGGCGAATTTCGGGCGGCAAGCGTCTCGCCTGCCGCATCGCCGCGGCGCTCCATTCGAACGGCAGCGCGTGCTTGCGAAGCGCGATCTCGATCTCGATTCCGGGGTCGGTCGCACTGCCGAGCACCTCCTTCACGCGAGCCACGGCCTCGCCGTGTTCGCTCGGCGGCTGAATGATTTCAACGACGACCACCTGCCCCGGCTGCGCGCCACCACGCGCGTCGGCCGGGATCATCAGGTCCTGATTGATCCGTCGATTTTCCGCTTCGACGAACCACACGCCGCGTTCCTCGTGAATGCGGCCGACGATGTCGCGATTCGCGCGTTCCAGGACGTCGACGATCTTTCCCTCGGGACGTCCGCGGCGGTCGTAGCCGATGCGCTTGCCGGTGACGCGGTCGCCGTGAAGCGCCTTGTGCATTTCGCGCGGTGACAGGAACAGATCGTCTCCGCCGTCGTCGGGAACGAGGAAACCGTAGCCATCCGGATGTCCCTGAACGCGGCCGGTGACGAGGTCGAGCTTCGCAACGATGCAAAGCGCGCCCTTGCGATTGACGAGCAGCTTGCCGTCCCGCTCGAGCGTCGCAACGCATGCATCGAACAGGTGCTGGTCGCGACGCGTGATCGCGAGGCGCGCGGCGACTTCAGCGGGCGCGAGCGGCACGCCCGCGTCGGCGAGTGCGCGAAGGATCGCGTCGCAGGTCGGCGCCGACTCGTCGCGCACGGGTGCGGCACCGCGCGTACGCGGCGACGTTGCGCTACGCCTGCGCATCGGTATCGATTTTGACAAGATAAGTGGGTACTTTTAAAATAATGGGTTGGTCACGCCTCGGCCCAGATGGCGGAATTGGTAGACGCACTAGGTTCAGGTCCTAGCGGTCGCAAGACTGTGGAGGTTCGAGTCCTCTTCTGGGCACCACCGCTCGTTCAATCGCGGCTGGCGCACGCCGCCAGCCGGTCGCGCAGCGTCGCCGGATTGAGATCGTCGTAGACTTCGAACGGCTGGTGGATCCATGGATTCTCCGGCAGGTATTCGACCCAGTAATCGGGCTTGAACACCGAGCAGGCCTTCCACCACAGGACTGCAGTCTTCAATTCGACGATGTGCGGGAAGCGGCGCGGCAGTTCCTCGTGCACGGCCGCGAGCGTGTGTCCCGAATCGACCATGTCGTCGACGAGCAGCACCCGGTCGCCGAGCCGCGGCTTGGTCATCGTCATGTGCTCCGCGATGACGAGTTCGCCGCGCACCGTGCCGCCTTCGGACGTATACGAGTGCGTCGACAGGATCGCGAGCGGCTGGTCGAAGATCCGTGACAGGACGTCACCGACGCGCAGGCCTCCGCGCGCGATGCAGATGATCTGATTGAAGCGAAACCCCGATTCGTGCACCGAGAGCGCGAGGCGCTCGACCAGCGTGTTGTAGTGCGACCAGTCGACGTGGAGACTCATTGTTCTTTGTCCGCCTACCTGAACGGATGATGCACGAGTATCGTCTCGCCGCGGTCGGGTCCGGTCGACACGATGGCGATCGGCACGCCGGTCAACGCCTCGAGGCGCCGCAGGTAAGTGCGTGCGGCGGTGGGTAGTTCATCGAACGTGCGCGCCCCGACAGTCGACTGGCTCCAGCCCTTCATCGTTTCGTAAATCGGTGTGCAGCGCGCGACGGCGTCCGCGCCGGTTGGAAGGAGGTCGATGCGCGCACCGTCGAGCATGTACGCAACGCAGATGCGGATCTCGGGAAGCGTGTCGAGCACGTCGAGCTTCGTGATGCACTGGCCATCGACGCCGTTCAGTTCGAACGACCGACGCAGCGCCGGAACGTCGATCCAGCCGCAGCGCCGTGGGCGTCCGGTGACCGATCCGAACTCGTTGCCGCGCTGGCCGAGCGTCGAGCCGGTTGCGTCGGTCAGTTCGGTGGGGAAGGGCCCGGTGCCGACGCGCGTCGTGTAGGCCTTCACGATGCCGAGCACGTAGTCGAGCATCCGCGGGCCGATGCCGCTGCCGGTCGCCGCGGCGCCTGCAATGCAGTTCGAACTGGTGACGTAGGGATACGTACCGTGGTCGATGTCGAGCAGCGCGCCTTGCGCGCCCTCGAACAGCAGCGACTCGCCGCGCGCGCGTGCGGCATGAATCAGCGCCGCGACGTCCGCGATCATCGGCACGATATCCTGCGCCATCGCGAGCAGCTCGTCGCGCATCGGTGCGAACGGCACCGGTTCCGCCTTGTAATACTGCGTCAATGCAAAGTTGTGCAGTTCGAGCAGGCTCGAAAGGCGCTCGGAGAACCGGACCGGGTCGAGCAGATCCTGCACGCGCAGCGCCCGGCGGGCGACCTTGTCCTCGTACGCGGGACCGATGCCCCGGCCGGTCGTGCCGATCTTCACGTCGCCGAGCGCGCGTTCACGCGCCTGGTCGAGCGCTACGTGCACCGGCAGCACGAGCGGGCACGCAGGTGAGATGCGCAGCCGCGTGCGCACGTTCACGCCGGCCGCTTCGAGTTCACGGATTTCCTGGAGCAATGCCGAGGGCGACAGCACGACGCCGTTACCGATCAGAATCGGTACGCCTTCGTGCAGCACGCCGGACGGAATCAGGCGCAGCACCGTCTTGCGTCCGCCGGTGACGAGCGTATGACCGGCGTTGTGGCCGCCATGAAAGCGCACGACACCCTGCGTGCTTTCGGTCAGCCAGTCGACGATCTTGCCTTTGCCTTCGTCACCCCACTGGGTGCCGATGACGACGACGTTCTTGCCCATGGATGGGGTCAGCGGGTAGGTGGAGTGGGGTTCGCCCTGCCGAGCACGTCAGCGAGCTGACGCAAATCGAGCGTAAAACCGGTCGCCGGTCGTGCACGTCCGAACGCCTTGCCGATGCCGTCGTAGCGGCCGCCGTTGCCGAGCGCCGTCGGTTCTCCGGCGATGAACACCGAAAAGATCGCGCCGTTCTGGTAATGATAGCCACGCAGGTCGGCCAGATCGATGTGCAGCGCTGCCACCCGCGATCCGGCCGCCTGCGCAAGTGCATCGAGCGTCGACAGTGCATTTGCGATCGACGGAACATCGGGCAGCGCGGCGCGCGCCGCAGCCAGTACCTCCCCTGCCGGTCCGTACAGCGCGGGCAACGCTTCCAGCGCGTCGCGCCACGCGCCGGGCAACCCGCGCGTCAACTCGCGCACGGCCGGGTGATCCTTCGTGCGCATCGCTTCGAACAGGTCGGATTCGTCAGCGCCGCCCGCGATGCCGGCGCCGCTGGCGAGTGCGCGATAGACGCCCACGTGACCGAGGTCCACGTGCAGCTCCTGGAGTCCCGTCGCCGACAGCGACGAGACCAGAAGCTCGATCACTTCGCGATCACCCTCGATGCCCGGGACGCCGAAGAGTTCGGCACCGACCTGCACGACCTCGCGCGTTGCGCCCGGCGTGTCGGTCACCGCGCGCAGCACGCTGCCCGCGTAGCAAAGCCGCGTGGCGCCCGCTTCGTTCAACAGATGCGCGTCGATGCGAGCGACCTGCGGTGTTGTGTCGGCGCGCACGCCCACGAGGCGCCCCGATAGCGGATCGACGACCTTGAACGTCTGCAATTCGAGATCGCGTCCGCTGCCGGTCAGCAGCGATTCCAGATGCTCGATCAGCGGCGGCTGCACCAGCCGGTAACCACGCGCCGCGAACCGATCGAGCAGTGCGCGGCGCAGTTGCTCGAGGCGCGCGGCCTCGTCGGGCAGCACGTCGTCGATCGCTTCCGGCAGGAGCCAGTTACGCATCATCTCGCAAGACGCTTACACGTACGCATGCATGCCGAGGGGTGTTCAGGTGCTGGCGAGGTACAAGCCGAGCAGGCCGACGCCGACCGACAGCATGCCGATGAAGCGCAATTGCCCGTCGGTCAATTCGGTCAGTCGGCGAAACCCGTCGCGCCACAAACGCGGTGCGATGAAGGGCAACAGGCCTTCGAGTATCAGCAGCAGCGCGAGCGCGGTCCATAGCGAATCCGGCACGCGTCTCTCCGCGGGCGCGCCGACTACTTGGCGCTGCTTCGCGCAGGCGCGCGCACGGCGCCGTTCTGTTTGAAGTACTGAAAGAATTCGGCGCTCGGATCGAGCACCATCAGGTCGCTCTTGGTGCGAAACGTCGACTTGTACGCGTCGAGACTGCGATAGAACGCGTAGAACTCGGCGTTCTGACCGTACGCCTGCGCATAGATCGCCGATGCCTTTGCGTCGCCTTCACCCTTGACCGTCTGCGCCTGTCGATACGCATCCGCGAGGATGACCTGCCGCTGCCGATCGGCATCGGCCCGTATCTTTTCGGATTCGGCGGCGCCGAGCGAGCGCAACTCGTTGGCGACGCGGCGCCGCTCCGATTCCATCCGCTGGTAGACCGGGCCCGTTACGTCGGGTGGCAGTTCGACGCGACGCAGGCGCACGTCGATGACCTCGACGCCGATCGACTTGGCGTCCGCGTTGGCCTTCTGTTGCGTGACCTGGGTGATCGCATCGCGCGCCGACGATATCGCCTCGTGCACGTCGTGCTTGTTGAATTCCTCGGCGAGGTTTGCGCGCACCGTCTGCGCGAGCCGCCGGCGTGCGGCTTCCTCGTCGCCCTGCACGGACACGTAATACTGGCGGACGTCGATGATCCGCCACAACACGACGAAATCGACGAGCAGCGGTTTCTTCTCCGACGTCGTCACCCGGTCCGGCTCGGTATTGTCGAGCGTCAGGATCACCTTGTCGTAGAACTTCACGTTCTGCACGAGCGGCAGCTTGAAGTACAGTCCCGCCGTCGTTTTCGTCTCGACGACTTCACCGAGCTGGAACTTGACCGCGAACTTGCGCTGGTCGACCGTGTACACCGACTGCGACGCGATGAACAGCAGCGCGACGACGGCGGCGAGGATCGGCATCGTGAATTTCATCGCGTCATGTCCGGTTAGCGGCTGTCGCGACTGCGCAGCGCGTCGCGCGCGCGCGATTGATCGAGCGTGAGCGATGCATCCGGCGTCGCGGGGCGCGGCGGTACGGCGCCCGGGTCGGGTGTCGTGATCGACGCAGGCGGTGATGTTTGCTGGATCAGCTTGTCGAGCGGCAGATAGAGCAGGCTGCCGCTCTTCTGATCGACGAGGACCTTGCTCGAATTGCCGAGCACCGTTTGCATCATGTCGAGGTACAGGCGGTCGCGCGTGACGGCGGGCGCCTTCTGATATTCGACGAGGATGCGATTGAAGCGCTCGGCATCGCCTTGTGCGCGCTGCTCGACTTCGGTGCGATAGCCGTTCGCCTCCTCGAGCAGCCGCGCGGCGTTGCCGCGCGCGCGCGGCACGACGTCGTTCGCGTACGCCTGGCCTTCGTTTTTCAGGCGCTCGCGATCCTGTCCCGCCTTGACGGCGTCGTCGAACGCCGCCTGCACCTTGTCGGGCGGCTGGACGTTCTGCAGCGTCACCTTTTGCACGAACACGCCGGTGCGGTAGCGGTCGAGGTTCTGCTGCATCAGCTGCTCGGTCTGCTTGGCGATCTGCTCGCGGCCCTCGTAGAGTGCGAAGTCCATCTTGCTCTTGCCGACGACTTCGCGGATCGCCGCTTCGGCGACGTACGCGACGATCTGATCGGGGCGCCGGTTGTTGAAGACGTAGTCCTCGGCGCTCTTCAGGTTGTATTGGACGGCGAACTGTATGTCGATGATGTTCTCGTCGTCGGTGAGCATCACCGCTTCCTTGTCGATCTTGTTCTTCGGCGTGTTGCGATAGCCGATCTCGATCGTCTTCACCTGCGAGAACTCGACCAGCTCGACCGCCTCGACGGGGAAGGGAAGGTGCCAGCGCGGGCCCGGCTGCGTCGTTTCCGTGTACTTGCCGAAGCGCGTCACGACGCCGCGCCTGCCTTCATCGACGATGTAAAAGCCGCTCGCGAGCCAGATGACGACGATCAGCGCGACGAGCATGCCGGCGCCGCCCAGCGGCAGATTCATGCGCGGGCGGCCGCCGTCGCCGCCTTCCTGCGGCTCGCGCTTGCGGCCGAACAGCTCGTTCATCCGGCGATTGACGTTGCGCCAGATCTCGTCGAGGTCGGGCGGGCCTCCGCTCTGGTTGCCGCGCTTCCCCCACTGGGGATCATTCAGCGACATGTCGTTGGATCTTCACGCATGGGAAGCGATGTTCGGCACGCGAACGCCATGGACGCTAGCCGGAACCTTCCGGCGCGTCCGGATTTTCGATGACAGGGACTGGCGAGACCGGGAAGCGCTCGGCCAGCGCGGCGCGCAATTCGGGGAGGCCGGCGCCGCTCACCGCGCTCACGCGGACCGACGAAATCTTACCACAGCCGTCGCGTTCGACGCCCGGCGCAACGGCCGTCAGATCGCTCTTGTTCAGAACGCGAATCTGCGCGACGTCGCCGGCGCCGATTTCGGCCAGCAGCGCATCGACCGCGGCGATCTGCTCATCGCGGTTGTCCGCGCTCGCGTCGATGACGTGCAGCAGCAGATCGGCGTCCGCCGCCTCTGCGAGCGTCGCGCGAAAGGCCGCGACGAGGTCGTGCGGAAGGTCACGGATGAAACCGACGGTATCGGAAAGCACGATGTTCTGGGCGCCTTCGATGTGCACGCGGCGAAGCGTCGTGTCGAGCGTGGCGAAAAGCTGGTTCGCAACGTAGACGTTGGCCGCGGTGAGCCGGTTGAACAGCGTCGACTTGCCGGCGTTCGTGTAGCCGACGAGCGCGACGGTGCGCACGGCCGCGCGCCGGCGCGCGCGGTTTTGCGTCGCACGACTGCGCGCAACGCGCCGCAGCCGCTCGCGCAGCAGCTTCACGCGCTGCGTGATCAAGCGGCGATCGGTTTCGAGCTGCGTCTCACCGGGCCCGCGCAGGCCGATGCCGCCCTTCTGCCGCTCCAGGTGCGTCCAGCCGCCAACGAGGCGCGTCGCCATGTGGTTGAGCTGCGCCAATTCCACCTGCAGCTTGCCCTCCGCGCTGCGCGCGCGCAGCGCGAAGATATCGAGGATCAGGCTGACGCGATCGACGACGCGGCATTCGAGCGCCTGCTCCAGATTGCGCTGCTGCACGCCCGACAGCGTATGGTCGAAGATGACGAGGTCGGCGTCCGATTCGCGACGCAGTCCGGCGATTTCGTCGACCTTGCCGCGGCCCGCGAAAAAAGCCGGATCAGGCCGCGCCCGACGTCCGCCGAGATTGCCGACGACGGTCGCGCCCGCAGAGGTTGCGAGAGCAGCGATCTCGGCCAGACGCTCCGCCGGGTCCGCCCGCCCGAAATCGAGCGCGACGACCAGCGCCTTGTCGCCCGTCGCGGGCCTATCGAACATCAATCAGCGCGCGTGCGCATGCCGGCGCCCGCGAGCCGGTCGAGCACCCGCACGGCGTGCGGACGGCGTCGCGGCAACGCCAACCGGCGTCAGCTTT
>JAICVH010000002.1 GCA_025935435.1 Burkholderiales bacterium | reverse complement strand
GTACGCCGTTGCGAATGGGCAATCGTATCGTTTCTGGGGTACGGACCTCGCCGACAGCGAAGTCGTTTCCATCCCAGCCGGCGATGCATTCGACCGCTTCGTTGTCGAACGCGATCGCCGCTATGAGCGCGTTGTTTCGGCGCGCTACGTGTCGCCCGAAGTCGTTGGTTACGAGGACCTCGATGCGTACGGTGCGTGGAGTGTCGAGGCGAGTTACGGGAACGTATGGTTTCCACGCCGCGTGAGTTCCGGCTGGGCGCCGTATCGGGAAGGCCACTGGGCGTGGATCGATCCCTGGGGCTGGACGTGGGTCGACGATGAGCCGTGGGGTTTCGCGCCGTTCCACTACGGCCGCTGGGCGCACTTCAATCGCGGCTGGGGCTGGATACCCGGTCCGCGCAACGTCCGGCCTGTGTACGCGCCGGCGCTGGTTGCGTTCGTTGGCGGCTCCGGTTTCAGCATTTCCGTGTCGTCCGGACCGGCGATCGGCTGGTTCCCGCTCGGACCGCGCGAAGTCTATCGGCCGCCGTACGTGGTGAGCCGCAATTACTTCCAGCAGGTGAATGTCAGCAACACGGTCATCAACCAGGTCAACATCACGAACGTCTACAACAATTACCGGACGAATCCGGCGAGCGTCACGCAAGTGAACTACGTGAACATGCGCGCGCCGAATGCGGTCACGGCCGTATCGCCGACCGTGTTCGCGCAATCGCAGAACGTCGGACGTTCCGCGGTCGCGCTGCCGGCAGCCGCGCTCGCCCGTGCGCAAGTACAACCGATGGCCCGGGTGGCCCCGGCGCGTACCGCCTTCCTCGGTGCGGCACCGGTCGCGCAAGCGAAGCCGCCTGCAGCCGTTGCGCAACGCGCCGTCGTTGCGCGCGTCGCGCCGCCGCCGGCGCCGGTTTCAGACGCGCAGAAACTCCAAGCGCTCGAACGCAACCCAGGGCAGCCGCTCAGCCGGCAACAGTTGCGTCAGCTGCGGCAAACCGCGCAGGCGCCGGCGACGGCCGCGGCGCCCGCTGTTCGCGTTGTCGAACCGCCCAAACCTGCGGCGAATGCCGCGCCGCCTGCAAAACCGGCCGGCGAAGGCGGTTCACGGCGAGCGCAACGCGGCGGCGCGCCGGGCGCTGCAGCTGTAGCGCCCGCTACCCCGGGATCCGCGGTGGCACCGTCGGCGCAAGGCGCAGGCGGCCCAAGCGGGCCGGGCGCGCCGGGTCGCGCCGCCACGCCGCCCGGTGCCGGCGGGGCCCCGACGCCTGGATCCCCAGCAGCAACGGGCCCGGGCGCCGGCAAATCACCGGCGGATCTGCAGCGCGAGTTGCGTCGCGGGGCGCCGGCAGCAGCAGGTGCGCCCGCGTCGCCTCCCGGCCAGGACCGTGGTCCAGCGGCGGCGCCCGGACAGCAGCGCGGCGGCCCCGCGGCAACGCCTCCCGGCCAGGACCGTGGTCCAGCGGCGGCGCCCGGACAGCAGCGCAGCCCTGCGGCGACGCCTTCGGGACCAGATCGAGGTCCCGCGGCGACGCCTCCGGGACAGGATCGAGGAGGCCCCGCGGCGACGCCTCCGGGACAGGATCGAGGTCCCGCGGCAACGCCGCCCGGACAGGATCGAGGTGGCCAGGCCGTGCCGACGCCGCCAGCGCGTTCACCGGCTGAGCGGGAGTTGAGACGCGGCGGGCAGGAGCCCGGTGCGTCGAGCCGGGGTGCACCGCCGGGGGTCGAGCGCCAGGATCGCGGCCCCGCGCAGGCCGTACCGACACCTCCGGGGCGCGCGCCGGCTGACGCGCAGCGCGACTTGCGTCGGGGTGGACCGCCGGAAGGCGCGGGTCCGCGCGGACCGGCAAGTCAGGCGGAGCCCGCCGCGCGTCCGCCCGAGGCACCTGCCGAGGCCCGGCAGGGTCGGGGTCCGCAAGGTCGGCCGCAGGGTGGGGCGCCCGAAGGGCGACCGCCGCAGGCGACGTTGCCCCAGCGAGGGCCGGAACCGCGCGCGATGCCTGAACCTCGCCCGCAGCCTCAGATGCGCGCGCCTGAACCGCGTCCGCAACCGCAGGCGCAGCCACCGCAGCCACGGCCGCAACCGCAGGCGCAGCCGCCACAGCCGCGTCCGCAACCGCAACAGCAGGCCCAGCCACCTCAGCCACGGCCGCAACCGCAGGCGCAGCAGCCGCCCCAGCCTCCACAGGCGAGGGGTAACCAGGGCGGTGGTCAGCCGCAAGGTCGCGACGAGCGCGGCAAGGGGAAAGACAAGGACAAGGACAAGGACAAACCGTAACCGAGGCCGACGCGCGAAGGCCCGCGCCGCCGGGCGCGGGCCTTCGCGCATCACGCTCTAGGAGCGCGATTCCTCGATCTTGCGGTCTTCGCTCTTGGCCGCTTCCATCGCCTCGGGCTCGAGGCGTTCGGCCACCTCGTTCTGGCGAATGAAAAAGCCCCAGCCGGCGAGCAGCGCGGCTGCCGTCAACCCGATCGCGGCGGCATAAGGCAGGTGCGCCGGGTTCTCGCGACTGAAGTGAAACACGGCGACGAGCGCTTCGATCGACAGCGACACGACGAGGACGACCATGAAGCGCGAGAGAAACCGGCGGACGCGCGTTGGCGCGCTCATGTGCGCTTCGCGCTGGACTTCCTCCTCGACGATCGTCTGTCCAAGTTCGAGCGATGCGACTGCGATTGTCAGCAGTGCGATCGCATCCAGCACGTGACCGAGCCGCGTCGAGATGCTCGCGCCTTCGGACGGGGCGACGAGCTGCCACAGCTCATACCCGGAGAAGCACAGCAGGCCGAGCGCTGACAGGACGAACAGCGCAGAAATGACGAGGTGCGCTGCCGGGAAGACTTTCAGCAGCGCCTTCATCGCGGCGGGGCTTTTGGTACGGCTCGCCACGTCGCCGGGCCTGCGAGGTTACCGGATCGACATCCCAGACGGCGGCCCGGACGGCGAGATGCCGCCGCCGGTCGCGCGCGGCACCGTAATGCGTGGCAGTGTGATGCCGCCGCTCGTCACCGTATCGTTGCGGGCGGGCTGCACGGCGGTTCCGTACGGGATCGCCGAACGCATTCCGGCGACGATCTCTTCGACCGAGGCGGGGCCACCCTGACCTGTCACGCGCGCGCGGTCGATGGCCGGGCAGTTCTCCGTATCCATTGCGATCAGTTGCTGGCCGCGGGCACGCATCGCCGCGCGGGCCGGCGCACCGTCGTCGCTGAGATCGACCGGTGAAAAAACACCCTGATAGACGACCTCGTTACCGCGATCCACGATCACGTAGCAGTTGAACGCCGATACCGGCGCCGACACGGCGAGCAGGGTCGCAGCAGCGAGCAGCGACCGGAGAAACGGAGCGTGCATGCTTGAACTCCTGTGAACGCGCACGGCCCATCGTAAGCCGGCAGCGGTGCGCGCTGCAACGCATTTGATCGGTCAAGCGCCCGATGCATGCGCCGCGTGGATGAATACGCACACCGGCCGCGCTTCCGGCAGCGCGCCGACTGGGCCTACACTTCACCGATTGATCTCGACGGGAGCCGAAGATGCACGGACAAACGATGGCGGCCTGGTTCGTCCTGGCAATGGCCGCGAGCGCGGGCGCTGCGGACGCTCCGCAGCCCGTGACCTACTTTCCGGTCGTGCGCGGCGCGCATCCGCACGACGTCGCGGCAACCCGCGACCCGCGCGGCCCCGTGTACTACACCGCGCAGGCGACCGGCAAACTGGGCATCCTCGATCCGGCGACCGGCAAGGTGCAGGAAGTCGCACTCGGCAGCAACTCGGCTCCGCATGGTGTGGTCGTTGGCCCCGACGGTGCGCCATGGATCACGGACGGCGGGCAGAACGCGATCGTTCGGGTCGATCCGGTGACGCATGCGGTGAAGCGCTGGCCATTGCCGTCATCCGCGCCAAGCGCGAACCTGAACACGCTGACATTCGATCGCGCCGGTCGCGTCTGGTTTACCGGGCAGAGCGGGTATTACGGCCGCGTCGATCCGACGAGCGGCGACGTGCGGGTCTGGCGTTCACCACGCGGCAGCGGGCCGTATGGCATCACGACCACACCCGCTGGCGACGTCTACTACGCGTCGCTGGCCGGAAATCACATCGCACGGATCGACGTCGAGACCGGCGAGGCGACGGTAATCGAGCCGCCGACGCGCAACCAGGGAGCGCGGCGCGTGTGGTCGGACTCGAAGGGCAACGTGTGGGTCAGCTACTGGAATACCGGGCAGGTCGGTCGCTACGACCCCGCATCACGTCAATGGTCCGAATGGAAGCTGCCCGGCAGCGCGCGAGCGTATTCGGTATGGGTCGACCCCGACGATCACGTTTGGCTGACCGACTGGGCCACCAATGCGATCGTCGAATTCGATCCGTCGACGACGAAATTCACGAGCTATCCGTCGAACCAGGACGGCGCGAACGTTCGGCAGATGCTCGGACGTGCCGGGGAAGCGTGGGGCGCCGAGTCCGGTACCGATCGGCTGGTGCGCATCACGCGCGCACGTTGACGGACGACCGCTTGTGAGACGCACCGCCTTAGCCGCGCGGTGCGTCGTGTCGAGCGCGATTCAGCGAGGCGGCGGGTCGCCCGGCATTACGCGCAGCCAGCCGCGCGGGCAGGACTGCACGGACGGGTAATAACCGCTGTCCGGGCAGTAGTACTGCGAGTTCTGCTGCGGTTCTGGTGCCGGTGCCGTGCCCGACGGCTCGACGTAGACCTCCGTCGAATCGTAATACGCGGGAGCGTCGTAGTACGTGTACGCGGGATAACCGTAGTACGACGGTCCCCACCAGTACCACGGCCAGCCGAGGTATACGCTGCCAAAACCGTGATGGCGATGGCCGTTCCAATGGCTGCCATACCAGCGACGACCACCGTTCCAGTTGCCGCCGTGGCCGCTCCAGTTGCCGCGACCGCCACTCCAGTTGTGGCCTCCGCTCCAGTTGCCGTGGTTGCCGCTTCCGTGATTACCGCTCCAGTGGCCGCCGGTCCGCCCGCCCGAGTGGCCGTCGCCGCGCGCCGCCTCCACACCGGTTGCGGCGACAGCGAATGCGGCCGCGACTGCACACGCGATCAACGTCTTGTTCATCGAATTCTCCGAATGGCTGCTCGTCGTTCGGACCGTCGCACGATGCGCGAATTCCTGCCCGCCTTCGCGCTGCAACGGCCCGTGGACGACGTCGGTTGACGCCGTTACATATCGATTAGCGTCGGCGCACGACAAACCAAGCGACCCTAGGCGTGACGCGGATCGAGCGCGTCCCGTAACCCATCGCCGACGATGTTGAAGGACAGTACCAGCAAAAAAATCGACACACCGGGCCAGATCGCCATCCACGGCGCGTTGTCGATGTAATTCTTCGCCGTGTTGAGCATGCTGCCCCAGCTCGGTTGCGGCGGCTGCTGGCCGAGCCCGAGGAAGGACAGGCTTGCCTCGGCGATGACGGCCGCGGCGATCGCGAGCGTCGCCTGCACGAGCAGCGGCGGCACGATGTTGGGGAGCACGTGTCGCAGCGCCACACGCCACGGCGCATTGCCGATTGCCCGCGCCGCCAGGACGAAGTCCTCGGCCTTGACGGCGATCGTCGTGCCGCGCGTCAGCCGGATGAAAATCGGCGTCGCCGAGATACCAATGGCGATCATCGCGTTGGTGAGGCTAGGGCCCAGGAACGCGGCGAGCGCAATGGCGAGTATCAGAAACGGGCACGCCAGCAGCGCATCCGTGATCCGTGAAATCAGCATGTCGGTTCTGCCGCCTGCGTACCCGGCGAGCAATCCCGTCGGCACGCCGATCGAAAGCGAGATCAGCACGGAGACGACGCCTGCGAGCAGCGATGCACGCGCGCCGAAGATCACCCGCGACAAGACGTCGCGCCCGATGTCGTCGGTGCCGAACCAATGCGCGGCGCTCGGCGCCTTGCGCACCGTCGAAAAACTGGTGGCGATCGGGTCGTACGGCGCAAGCCACGGCGCAAGCAACGCGGCGACGACGAACAGCACGATGATGACGAGTCCGATCGCCGCGGACGGGCGCTGCACGAGGCGGCGGAGCACCGTCGTACGCATCGACGGCGCACGCGCTTCGACCGCAAGCGGCGATGGAGAAAGCGTCACGGCGAGCGGTGCGTTCACTGGACGCGAATGCGTGGATTGACGACCGCGTAGGCGATGTCGGCGCAGAGGTTCAACACGATGTACGCCGTTGCCGTGAACAGCACGACGCCCTGCACGACGGCGTAGTCCCGGTTGAACACGGCGTCGACGATCAGCTTGCCGAAGCCGGGGATCGTGAACACCTGCTCGGTCAGTACGGCGCCGGACAGGAGCGTGCCGAACTCGAGCGCCCCGAGCGTGATGATCGGGATCAGCGCATTGCGCAGCGCGTGCTTCATCACGACGTCGCGTTCGCGTGCACCTTTCGCGCGTGCGGTGCGGACGTAATCGGACGACAGCACCTGCAGCATTGCGCTTCGCGTATGTCGCATGAGCACGGCGGCGATCGCATTGCCGAGCACGAACGCCGGCATGATCATCGCCGCGAGGTTCGCGCGCCAGTTTTCGAACGGACTGACGTAACCGGACGCCGGCAACCAGCCGAGCGTCACGGAAAACAGCAGGATCAGCATGATGCCGAGCCAGAAGTTCGGCGTCGACAACCCCCATAGCGCGACGACGTTCGCACCGTAGTCCCACGCCGTGCCCCGCCGCACGGCGGACACGACGCCTGCGGGGATGCCGATTGCGAGCGCGATGACGATTGCGATGCAGGCGAGCTCGAGCGTTACCGGCAGCTTCTCGGCGATCAGCGCGCCGACCGGCTGTTGCAGCCGCAGCGATTCTCCGAGATCGCCGTGCAGCACGCCACGCAGCCAGTACAGGTAGCGGATCGGAAACGGCTGATCCAGATGCATCGTCTCGCGCAGGTGCGCGATGACCGTCGGATCGCGTTCCTCGCCCGCCAGCACCATCGCCGGATCACCGGGCAGCAGCTGCTGCAGCCCGAAGATCAGGATCGAGACGAAGATCAGCGTGGGGACGATCGCCGCGACGCGGCGAACGATGAACGTCAGCATCGCGCGTGCCCGGTCGCGCGCGCGGTGGCCTTCGCGCGCGCGGTTGGTCTCGTCGCTACTTGAAACGCACGCCGGTCACGCGCACGAGGCCATCGGGAATCTCGCGCAAGCCGTCGAGCTTGTTCGTGTACGCCCATAGCCAGTGCCTGTGGTACAGGTAGACGATCGGTCGATCCTTGAGCACGATCGCGGCGAGATCGCTGAAGAGTTTGCGGCGTTCGCCGATGTCGCGCGTCGTGCGTGATCGATTGAGCAGGTCGTCGACCTCGGGCTTGCAGTACCCGGCGTAGTTGAGCGGTTGCTTGCACGCGTCGAAACTGTAGATGTTGCCGTCCGGATCCGCGCGGCCGCTCCATGCGAGGACATACGCGTCGAACTGGCCCTTGTCGGCGAGATCGAGCGACGTTGCGAATTCGGTCGACTGGATCTTGACGTCGAACCCTGCTTCGCGTGCCATCGCCTGCACCACCTGCGCGATGCGCTGCGCATCGGCAGTGGTCGGCGTCATCAGCGTGAACGTCGGATTGGTGACGCCGGCTTCCTGCAGCAGCTGCTTCGCGCGCGCGACATTGCGCGTCGGAATCGGAACGTTCTTCGCGTAGAACGTGTTGGTCGGCGCGACCCACTGGTTGCCGACGGCACCTTCTCCGTCCTGCGCGACCTGCACGATGCCATCGCGATCGAGGGCCAGTTCAAAGGCTTCGCGCACCCGCGGATCGCGGCCGAGCGGATTCTTTTGCGCGAGGTCGCTCTTGCCTACGTTGATCGTGATGCCCTGGTAGCCGATCTCGGTGATCTTGGTGATGCGAAAACGCGCGTCGCTTTTCACCTGCGGCACGTCGGACGCCGCCAGCCGCTCGATCAGATCCAGCTGACCGGAACGAAGGTTCGCCAGACGGACCGTCGAATCGGGAATCGGCACGAACGTGACGCGGTCGAAATGCACGGCCGCCTTGTTCCAGTAGTTCGGATACCGCTCGAGCACGATCCGATCCTGCGCGACGCGCTCGACGAACTGGAACGGACCGGCGCACACCGGCTTGTTGCCAAATTTGTCGCCGGCGGCCTGAGCCGCCTTGGGGGAAACGATCATCCCGGCGCGATCGGCGAGCTGCGCGAGCAGCGGCGAGAAGGGCGCCGACAGATTCAGGCGCACCGTCATTGGATCCACGATGTCGACGGTCGCGAGCAGCGCGAGTTCTCCGCGACGATTCGATCCCGCCATTGTCTTGTGGCGCTCGAGGCTGTACTTGACGGCGGCGGCATCGAGCTTCTCGCCGTCGTGGAACGTGACATCCGGTCGCAGCTTGATCGTCAGTGCCTTGTTGTCGCCGGACCACTCGTAACTCGACGCCAGTTGCGGAACGATGGCGAGCTTCTCGTCGATGTCGAACAGCTTGTCGCAAAGCGACGCGAACACGATGCGTCCGACGAAGGTTCTCGCGAGCGTCGGATCGAGCACGTCGGGATCTTCTGCAAGTCCGATGCGCAGCGTTTGCGCATGCGCGCTGCCGAACGGCGCGAGAAGGCAGCCGACGGCGAACAGCCACCACGTGATGCGGCGATGCATGGGCGTCTCCGGGCGAAAGGGGTGAGCGACGACGATGCGTGCAAATCCAGCATAGCACGCGCGCCGCACCGTCATTGCTGCCGCGGCGGGGGTGTTTCGGGGAACTCGACCGGACCTCACCGGTCCGTCGTTGCAGCGCCGACCGGGCAGGACCTGCGCATGTGCTGCAATCGGCCGGTCAAAGCGTGCATCCCACCGGAGTTCCATTGAAATCGATCGCTGTCCTGAAGTTCGCGTTGGCGTTGCTGGGCATCGCCGCGTTTCCCGCCGCCGCCGCGACGCTCGTCGCCGTCGAGTATTACAACGCGACGCTCGACCATTACTTCGTCACGGCTGCGCCCGACGAGATCGCCAAACTCGACGCTGGCGTGTTCGTCGGATGGCAACGGACGAACGAGTCGTTCAACGTGTTCGACCCCCAGACGCCGGTCAACGGTGCCTCGCCCGTATGCCGGTTCTATGGAAAACCTTCCGCAGGCCTCGATTCGCATTTCTATTCGGCATCGCCGGCCGAATGCCAGGACGTTCGTCAGCGCTTCGCCGGCGTGTGGGTCGAGGAGAGCGCCAACGCGTTCGGCGTGTGGCTGCCGGATATACGGACCGGGCAGTGTCCGGGCGATAGCGTTCCCGTGTATCGAAGCTGGAACAACCGTGCCGACTCCAATCACCGCTTCACGACCAATCCAGCCGTGCAGCAGGCAATGCTTGCGCGCGGCTATGTCGCGGAAGGCTATGGTTCCGGACCGCTGCTCGTCGCGATGTGCGCGCCCACCGACGGCTCGACGGGCCCGGGACCCGTGCCGTCGTGCGCGCTGTCCACGCCCGACACGACGCCCAACGTCGGCGCCACGATCACGATCACCGCGTCGTGCAGCAATGGGCCGACGACCTTTGCCTGGACCGGTTGCTCGGGTTCGGGTTCGACGTGCAGCGCGATGTCCGCCGGAGCCGGGCAGGCGACGTACAGCCTGGTTGCGCACAACGCTGCGGGATCGAGCGCGCCCGTGAGCATTACCGTCAACTGGCAGACGACGACGGTCGGTACGGCGCGCTGCTGGCTCGCGCGCACGTCGCAGACCGATCCGCCCGTCGTCAACAGCACCGTCGTGTTGAAGCTCGCGTGCGACAAGGTCGTGGGTGCATTCGTATGGAACGGCTGTACCAGTTCGTCAAACGTATGCGTTGCGCGCGAGTCGACGCCGGGTGTGCGGACGTACTCGGTGTTCGCGCGCAACGTGGCCGGCTCGAGCACGCCGGTCAGCGTCACGCTCAACTGGCTCGCGAGCGCGCCGTCGCCGCCGGGCCTGTGCAGCCAGTTTCCGAGCTATCTCTACAGTGACCTGGGCTCGGAAAGTTCGCGCGTCGAAAGCGCTGCGATGCCGAATGCGCCCGCGTTCGCGTGGAACGGCGCGTGGGCCGTCCGCTTTGTCGTTCCGACGACGATCGGTTCAAGGCTCGGCCGGTTGTCGGCTGCCGAGTTCGCCGGCCAGCGCACCGATCGCGAAGCCACGATCTCGCGCACGGCGTGCGACTTCCGTCCGACCGATCCATCCGGTGTCAACGGACCGATTGCACGGGCGTTCGGCAGCTCGACGACGAACTTCTTCACCGCAGACCCGTCGCGCGCCGGATATCCCGTCGTGCAGGCGGGGGGGACCTATTATTACAACGTGCGCAACTACCAGCCGGCGACGGGTTCGATCTCCTGCGCGCCGTCGACGGGCCGCTGCGACGCGTTCGTCGAGTCGCTGCTGCCGAAATGATGGCGTTTTGCGCTGGCTGGTCTTGCGCAGCGATTTGAGGTACAAACGACGACGGACGATCGGTCCGCACACGACATCGCGAGGACGCGCACTTGGCCAAACCGAACTTCGAGTTTCAGAAGCGCCAGAAGGAACTGGAGAAGAAGCGGAAAAAAGAAGAAAAGAAGCAGAAGAAACTCGACCGCGCGGCCGCGCAGTCGCCGTCGGCCGATTCGACGGCCCCGCCCGCCGAATCGACGTAGCGCCGCCGGGCCGGCGCCATGCGGCGCGACGAGTCGCGTCAGGCCATCAACTTTTGCGCCACACCGTCGCAAGCCATGGTTGCTGGGCTCGCGGCAGGCCGGGCGGCCGGAAGTATTCGTCGAGCAGCGTGAAACCTGCCGCCGTTACGTACGCAGACCATGTCTGCGGCGTGTGCCACGCACCGTAGCGGCCGCGATTCCATCCTTCTTCATCGTTGCCACGCGGGTTCGAAGCGAAGAGTACGCCGCGCGGCTTCAGCGTGGCATGCAGTTCGCGGAGCACCCGCGGCAACGCCTCGCACGGTACGTGGAACAGCGACGCGTTGGCGAACACCCCATCGAAGCGTTCGGCTGGCAGGTCGAGGTTCAGGAAATCCTGTTGCCAAACTTCGCAGCCGGTGTATTCGCGTGCCATCGCGACGAATCTCGCGGCTCCTTCGAGACCTACGGCGATGTGACCGAGCGCGGTCAGCGTCCGCAGGTCGCGGCCCGGTCCGCAACCGAAGTCGAGGATCGAGCAAGGCGGCGCGCCTTCGATGCGTGACAGCAGCGCATCGATATTCTGTCGCACGTCGTGGTCGCGCGTGCCGGCCCAGAAATCTTCGGCGCGCTCGTCATAGTGTTCGAGCGTGCCGCGCGAAATATGCGCGAGCCGCTCGTCTTGCGTGGACGGCGTCTTGGCATCCATGACGTTTACCGAAGCGCTCGCGCCAGCACGCGAATCGCGTGCATCGCCTCGCGGCGTCCAGTCGTTCGCGTGCCGTCCCCGATCTGGTGACGGCAGCTGGTGCCGTCGGCGACGATCAGCGTGTCGTCGCCCGCGCTGCGGACTGCGGGCAGCAACGACAGCTCGGCCATGCGCATCGAGACGTCGTAACGATCGCGGTGGTAGCCGAATGCCCCCGCCATGCCGCAGCAGCTGGAGTCGATCGCCTCGACCGTCAAATCGGGGATCAAGCGTAACGCGGTCAGTACGTCGTCCGCCGCACCGAACGCCTTCTGGTGACAATGCGCGTGGACGAGCGCGCGTCGCTGCTGCAATGGCTTCAGCGCGAGCGATAGCTTCCCGGCGGCGTGTTCGCGCACAAGAAACTGTTCGATCAAGAGCGCCCGCTCGGCGACGCGGGCCGCAGCTTCGCCGAGCCTCAGCGCCAGAAACTCGTCGCGTAGCGTAAACAGGCACGAGGGCTCCAGGCCGACGATCGCCGCGCCTCGCGCAACGTACGGTGCGAGTGCCTCGAGCATCCGCGTCGCCTCGAGCCGGGCCTCGTCGATCAAGCCATAGGCAAGGAACGTCCGTCCGCAACACAGCGGTCGCGACGTTCGCGCGCCGGCATGCGCAGTCGCCACCACGACGTCATAGCCAGCGGCGCGCAACACCGCGAGCGCGGCGTGCGCGTTCTCTGGCTCGAAGCGGTCCGTGAAGGTGTCCACGAACAGCACGACGTCCGCCGACGCGTGCTCGCGCGCCTCGCTGCGATGTTCGCGCAGGAACGTGCGGCCGCGCCACTGAGGCAACGAGCGTCGCGCGTCGATGCCGGTCCAACGTTCGGTCCATCCGGCCAACGCCGGTACGCGGTTGCGGGCGTTGAGAAGCGGTGCCAGCGCCGATCCGTACGGCGCCCAGCGCGGCAGCCATGCGATCAGCCGGTCGCGGAGCGGCACACCGTGCGCGCGTTGCCACTGATGCTCGAATTCGATTTTCATGCGCGCCATGTCGACGCCGGTAGGACATTCGCGGCGGCATCCCTTGCAGCTGACGCAGAGCGCAAGCGCCTCGCGTACTTCGGCTGACGCGACGTCGTCGCCGAAGGCGCCGGCCAGCGCCAGGCGCAACGTATTCGCTCGGCCGCGCGTCAGATGAATCTCGTCGCGCGTAACGCGGTAGCTCGGACACATCGTGCCGGCATCGAACTTGCGGCAGTGGCCGTTGTTGTTGCACATCTCGGCCGCCTTCGCGAACCCCTGCGCAGGATCGCCACCGGTTCCGGGGGCACTGAGCGCCCCCGTCATTGGATCGTTCTGGACATTCCACGATGACCAGTCGAGCCCGGTCGCGACCGACAGCGTGCGATGCGTCGGCGGAAAGCGAAACAGCGTCGCGTCATCCATGCGCGTCGCATGCACGATCTTGCCGGGATTCATCAGTCCGGCAGGGTCGAACAGGCCCTTGATTTCCTCGAATGCGCGGGTGAGCCGCGGGCCGAATTGCCAGGACACCCATTCGCTGCGCACCAGGCCGTCGCCGTGCTCGCCCGAGAATGCGCCTTTGTACTCGCGCACGAGCTCTGCCGCCTCCTCGGCGATCGCGCGCATCTTCTCCGCACCGTCGCGTCGCATGTCGAGGATCGGCCGCACATGTAGCGTCCCAACGGATGCGTGTGCGTACCACGTGCCCCGCGTACCATGACGCGCGAAGATCGACGTCAGCCGGTCGACGTAATCGGCGAGATGCGCGAGCGGCACCGCACAATCCTCGATGAAGGAGACCGGCTTGCCGTCCCCGCGCATGCTCATCATGATGTTGAGGCCGGCCTTGCGGACGTCCCACAGCGCTTTTTGTGCGTTGGCGTCGGTCATCTTCACGAGGCGCTCGGGCAGGCCGACATCGCCGAGCATCTGCGCGAGGTCGTCGAGCTTGCGCACTGTCGCGGTCGCGTCGTCGGCGATGAACTCGACGAGCAGGATGGCATCCGGCGTACCGATCAGCGCACGTTCGATCACCGGTCGGAATGCGGGGTTGCTGCGCGCGAGGTCGATCATCGTTCGATCGACGAGCTCGACGGCGGACGGTGTCAGTGCGACCAGGTGCTGCGTGCACTCCATCGCTTCCCGAAGCGAGCGGAAATTGACGACGCCGAGTGCGCGATGCTGCGGTAACGGCGCGAGCTTCAGCGTCAGCGCGCGCGTCCAGGCAAGCGTGCCTTCGCTGCCGACCAGAAGTTGCGCGAAGTTGACGCTTCCGTCGGACGTATACGGGCGCTCGCTCTGCGGGTTGAACACGTCGGCGTTGTAGCCGCCGACGCGACGCATCACCTTGGGCACCACCCGCGCGATCTCGTCGCGCTCACGATCGCCGATTGCACGCAACTGCGCGAGCAGGTCGCGAATGCGCGGCGGCGCGCCGGCCATGTCCCGTTCCCGTTCGAATCGCGCCTGCGTCCCGTCGGCGAGCCGCGCGTCGATGGCGAGCACGTTGTGCACCATGTTTCCGTACGCGAGCGAACGCGAGCCGCATGAGTTGTTGCCCGCCATGCCGCCGAGCGTGCACTGTGCGGACGTGCTCACATCGACGGGAAACCACAGTCCGTGACGCTTCAGCCATCCGTTCAGCTGGTCGAGAACGATGCCGGGCTCGACGGTCACCGTTCGCTGCTGGGCATCGAAGTCGACGATGCGATCGAGGTGCTTGCTGTGGTCGATGACGAGTGCGGCGCCCACCGTTTGGCCGCATTGCGAGCTGCCGGCGCCGCGCGCCAGGAGCGGAACGCCAAGCTCGCCGCAGATCGCCATCGCTGCGCGGACGTCGTCATCGCTTTGTGGGACCACCACGCCGAGCGGCTGGACCTGATAGATCGACGCATCCGTCGCGTAACGCGCGCGAGATGCGGCGTCGGTAAGGACGTCGCCTGAGATGGCCTTCGAGAGCCGCTCCGCAAGGTCGTCGCTCGCGCGAGGACGCAAGGCCGGCGGCGATGGCGCGCTCATCGGTTCAACCTGCGTACACTATCGGCGCGTCACGCCGGGCCAACTGCGGTGATAATGTACGGCGGCAAACGGGCCTGCGACCCGGAACAACCGATCGACGTTGAAGGAGGAACACAATGCGTACGTTCAAGATGAAGGCGGGTGCATGCGCGGCGTTACTGTTCTGCGCGCCGGCGTTCGCATGGGAACCGACGAAACCGGTGGAGATCGTCGTAGCCGCCGGCGCGGGCGGCGCGTCGGACCAGATGGCCCGCATGATGCAGGCGGCGATCCAGAAGAACAAGCTGATGAGCCAGCCGATGGTCGTGTCGTTGAAAGGCGGCGCGTCCGGCGGCGAGGCGCTGATGTACATGAAGTCGAGCGAAGGCGATCCGAACAAGGTGCTGATCGCCTATTCGCTGATCTACATGTTGCCGCTCGCGGCGAAAATTCCGTTCAACTGGCGCGAGCTGACGCCCGTGTCGGTGATCGCGATGGACCAGTTCGTGCTGTGGGATAACACAACACTGCCTTACAAGTCGGTCAAGGAATTCATCGCCGCCGCGAAGACGGCGAATCCTCCGTTCAAGATGGGCGGGACGGGCTCGAAGCGTGAGGATCACGTGCTGACCGTCTTCATGGAGAAGAAGACCGGCGCGAAATTCGCGTACCTGCCGTACAAATCCGGCGGTGAGGCCGCAACGCAGCTCGTCGGCAATCACACGGCCGCCAACGTGAATAACCCGTCGGAAAACCTCGAGGTGTGGCGAGCGGGGCAGGTGCGCGCGCTGTGTGTGTTCGACAAGGAACGTATCGCGTACAAGACGAAGGTCACCGACACGATGTCCTGGAGCGACATCCCGACGTGCAAGGAGGAAGGGCTCGACATGCAGTACCTGATGCTGCGTGCGATGTTCCTGCCCGGCAAGGTGACGCCCGAGCAGACGGCGTTCTACGTCGACTTGTTCAGGAAGCTGACGCAAACGCCCGAGTACAAGGAGTACATGGAGAAACAGGCGCTGAAGCCGGTCTTCCTCACCGGCAAGGAGATGCTGTCGTTCCTCGAGGAGGACGACGCGCTGAACAAGAACCTGATGATCGAAGCGGATTTCGTCGAGAAATAGCGCGGCGACGTCCGTTGCTTTTCGTTCGCCCCGTCGGCGCGTGCCGCCTGCCCATCGCGGCACGCGCGACTTGCCATGCCTTTGACTGACGCCGAGATCGCCGTCGGCGATCCGCAGGCGCCCGCCGATACTTCGCCGGCCGCGGCGACAACGCGAACCGTCGAGATCGTCGTGTACGCAATGCTGCTCGCGTTGGCGCTGCTGCTGGGCTTCGACAACTGGCGCAGCGGCGCGGGCTGGGCGAAGGACGGGCCGCAAAGTGGCTATCTGCCGTTCTATCTGTGCGTGTTGCTGGGGTCCGCGTCGGTGTTCGGTCTCGGCACGGTGATCCTCGGGCGCGGCGGTGCGAAAGCGTTCGTCACGCGCGAGCAGCTGCGGCGCGTCATGCAGGTATTCGTGCCGACGCTCGCCTTCGTCGCGCTCGTCCAATGGCTCGGGATCTACGTGGCGAGCCTCGTGCTCGTCGCCGGATTCAT
This sequence comes from Burkholderiales bacterium, assembly GCA_025935435.1. Classification (GTDB taxonomy): domain Bacteria; phylum Pseudomonadota; class Gammaproteobacteria; order Burkholderiales; family Casimicrobiaceae; genus VBCG01. Next base: position 4,703 of record JAICVH010000002.1, on the reverse strand, counting down.
GCGCTTCATCGGACGCATCGCATGGTGGAAGTCGATCGTGACCAGCGTGTTGTTTGCCGCCGTCATGTTCGTGACCTTCGAGGTCGCGTTCGACGTGATCATGCCGAAAGGCCCGGTCGAAAACTTCTTCGGTATCTAGGGCGGGACCGGTCGATGGAGGCGCTCAACCTTCTGCTCGACGGCTTCGCAGTTCTGCTCACCGGGAAAACGCTGGCGCTGATGCTCGTCGGGCTGCTGCTCGGCGTGTTCGTCGGCGTGCTTCCCGGCCTCGGCGGGCCAAACGGCGTCGCCATTCTGCTGCCGCTGACGTTCACGATGGACCCGACGTCGGCGATCGTCATGCTGTCGTGCATCTACTGGGGTGCGCTGTTCGGCGGTGCGATCACGTCGATCCTATTCAATATCCCGGGCGAAGCATGGTCGGTCGCTACGACGTTCGACGGCTACCCGATGGCGCAACAGGGGAGGGCAGCGGAGGCGCTGACGGCGGCGTTCACGTCGTCGTTCATCGGGTCGCTCGTCGCCGTGCTGCTGATCACGTTCCTGGCGCCGCGTATCGCGTCGTTTGCGTTGCGCTTTGGTCCGCCCGAGTTCTTTGCTGTCTACCTGCTGACGTTCTGTTCCTTCGTCGGGCTCGGGCGCGAGGACAAGCACAAGACGATCATCTCGATGACGCTCGGACTGCTGCTGGCGGCCGTCGGCATGGACACGGTCTCGGGCCGGCTCCGGATGACGTTCGGCCTCGATCCGCTGATGCGGGGTGTGAACTTTCTCGTTGCAGTCATCGGGCTCTTCGGCATTAGCGAGATCCTGCTGACGATGGAAGAACGCCTCGCGCTGCGCGGCCATGCCGCCGCGATCAGCCTGCGCGTCGTGCTCAAGGTATGGCGCGAGATGCCGCGCTACTGGGCCACGCTCATCCGCTCGTCGGTGATCGGCTGCTGGCTCGGCATCACGCCGGGCGGCGCGATCGCGGCGTCCTTCATGGGCTACAACCTCGCGAAACGGTTTGCGAAGAATCCCGAGACGTTCGGCAGCGGGCGCATCGAAGGCGTGTTCGCGCCGGAAACCGCCGCGCATGCTTCGGGCACGTCTGCGCTGCTGCCGATGCTCGCACTCGGCATTCCCGGCTCGGGAACCGCGGCGATCCTGCTGGGGGGACTGATGGTGTGGGGCCTCAATCCAGGCCCACTGCTCTTCGTCGAGCACAAGGACTTCGTCTGGGGCCTCATCGCGTCGATGTACCTGGGCAACGTCGTCGGCCTCATCATCGTGCTGACGACGGTTCCCATCTTTGCATCGATCCTCCGCATCCCGTTCGCGGCGGTGGCGCCGATGATCATCGTCTCGTGCGCGATCGGCGCCTTCGCCATCCAGAATGCGATGTTCGACGTTTGGCTGATGCTGCTCTTCGGCGTCGTGGGATACGTGTTCAAGAAGATGGGCATTCCGCTTGCGCCGTTCACGCTTGCGCTCGTACTCGGCAATCGCAGCGAGGACGCCTTCCGGCTATCGATGATCGGCGCGGGCGGCGATCTTCGCGTGTTCTGGTCGAATGGCCTCGTTGGAACGATCACGACGCTGGCGCTAATTCTGCTCGCATGGCCGATCCTGTCGAGACTCGGAGCGATGTTGCGCAGTCCCCAACCGGTCGCGGGCTCGTGACCGGATCGATCACCGTCCATTCGTCGGGGCCGGTCGCGACCGTCGTCCTTGACCGGCCGCACAAGCTCAACGCATTGACGAGGTCGATGTGGCAGGCGCTCGGCGATGCGATCAACAACCTGTCCGCCGACGCATCGCTCCGCTGCATCGTCATTCGGGGCGCGGGGGAGAAGGCATTCTCGCCCGGCAACGACATCGGCGAATTCGCCCGCGAGCGTGCCAACGCCGTGCAGGCACGCGCATACGGCGCCGTCATGCACGCGACCGCACGCGCGCTCGCCGCATGCCCGATCCCGCTGATCGCGCAGATCCATGGCATCTGCGTCGGTGGCGGTCTCGAGATCGCCGCGCTCTGCGATCTCCGCATCTGCGGCGCGTCGAGCCGTTTCGGCGCGCCGATCAAGAATCTGGGACTGGTGATGGCGTATGCCGAGATGGCACCGCTCGTGCGCCTCGCCGGTCCCGACGTCGCGCTCGAGATCCTGCTCGAGGGTCGCATCTTCGATGCCGCCGAGGCGAAGGACAAGCGCCTCGTCACGCGCGTTGTCGCCGACGATCAGGTCGCTGCCGAGGTCGCCGCAACTGCCGCGCGGATTGCCGAAGGCGCGCCGCTCGTGGCGCGCTGGCACAAGAAATTCGCGAAGCGCCTCGCAGATCCGCAGCCGATCACCGATGCGGAGGCCGACGAATGCTTCGCGTGCTTCGACACCGACGATTTCCGGATCGGTTACGCGGCATTCCTCGCCAAGCAGAAGCCGGCGTTCATCGGGCGCTAGCGTCCGCGGCAAGCGGTGTCCATGTCGACCCTCGGAACGACGAGCGCAAATACCGCGCACCCCGGCCCGTTGCGCGGCATGCGCGTGCTCGAACTCGCGCAGATCATGGCCGGACCCACCTGCGGCATGCTGCTCGCCGACATGGGCGCCGACGTGATCAAGGTCGAGAAGCTGCCCGGCGGCGACGATTCGCGCGGCTATCGCGAGCCTTTGATCAACGGCGTGTCGGCACCGTTCATGGTGCTGAATCGCAACAAGCGCGGCATTGCGATCAACCTCAAGCAGGCTGCGGGTCGCGATGTGCTGTTGCGCATGGTGCGCGACGCCGACGTGCTGACCGAGAATTACCGGCGTGGCACGCTGGAAAAACTCGGACTTGGCTATGACGTGTTGTCGGCGGTCAACCCGGGTCTCATCTATTGCGCTGTTTCGGGGTACGGCCGCAACGGACCGGCCGCGGACAAGGGCGGCTTCGATCTGATCGCGCAAGGCTTCGCCGGATTGATGTCGATCACCGGTGAGCCCGGCCGGCCGCCGGTCAAGACCGGCAACTCGGTCGCCGACATCAACGCGGGCATCCTGGCGGCGGTCGGCATCCTGGCCGCGTACGTGCACAAGCAGGCGACGGGACAGGGGCAGGTCGTCGACACGTCGTTGATGGAAGCGGCGCTGCAGCAGACGTACTGGCACGCCGCCATCTACTTCGCAACGGGCGCGTCGCCCGGGCCGACCGGCTCCGCGCATCTGCTGACCGCGCCGTACCAGGCGTTTGCGACGCGGGACGGGTGGATCAACATCGGTGGCGCGAACCAGGCGAACTGGGAACGCATCGCCGACGTCCTCGGTCATGCCGAATGGCGTGGAGATGCGCGCTTCGCCACGAACTCCGCGCGGATGGCGAACCTTCCCGCGCTGACCGACGCGATGAACGACGTACTTGCGACCCGTACCACAGCCGAATGGATCGCCGCGTTCGATGCGGCGGGCGTTCCGGTCGGTCCGGTGCACACGATCGGCGACGCGCTCGAGCATCCGCAGACGCGCGCCCGTGACATGGTCGTCGAGGTCGAGCATCCACAGGCGGGCACGACGCGCGCGCTCGGCTGCCCGTTGCATTTCTCGCGCACGCCGACCCGCATCACGCGCGCCGCACCGCTCCTCGGCGAACACACGCGCGAGGTGCTGCGTGAATACGGCTACGCGGACGCCGACGTCGACGCGCTCATTCAGGGCGGCGTCGTCGCGGGATAAGTAGGGTCAGACTCGACTTCAGGTGCGGGATAAGTAGTGCGGATAAGTAGGGTCAGACTCGACTTCCCGCGAAGTCGAGTCTGACCCCACTTTCGATGCGAATGCCACAATCGGGCTTTCGTCGAACCGATCTGCTCCATGGAACTCTCCCCCGTCCAGCGCCGCATCCGGGACTTCTATTTCAAGGACGGTCTCGGCGCTCCGCCGAACGTCACGCACGTGCATCGGCCGTCGCTGGTGCCCGATCAGCAACTGTTCTCGATCGAGCACTTGCGTCGACACCTCAACAATCCGCTGCTCGATCTCAACTATCTGAACCTGTTCCTGGGCGGCAAGCCCGTCGATCTCGCGGATGCGCATCTCTACAAGCTCGTCCAGAAGCGCAAGATCGAGTTCGTCGATCGCCGCGTGTTGCAGCAGCACCTCGAGCGCGGCGCGGCCTGCGTGCTCGAGGGCCTCGACATCCTGGAGCCCGACATCAACGCGCTCGCGACCGCGCTCGATCGCGGACGCGCGGCGACGTTTTCCAATGCGACGGCCTTTTTCTCGCAGCGCGGCCACGAGGCGTATCGCGGGCATGTCGACACCGACGACGTGCTCGTCATTCACTGCGTCGGCGAAAAGCGCTGGAGCCTGCATCGCAGGCAGGCACCGCGCCGCGTGAACCTCGCCGATCTCGAGGCGCCGCAGATGGGTGCGGTCGAAGCCGAGGTCGTCATGCGCCCCGGCGATGTGCTCTATCTGCGCAACTTCACGCCGCACCGCGTGGAGACGCTAAGCCCCTGTTCTCTGCATGTGTCGTTCGACTTGTGCGATCGCCAGCCGAGCATCGAGATCGCGCTGCAGATGCTGCTTCGTCATTACGACCGCGATTCGAGCCCGCGCCCGACGCCGCCGCTCGACGATCTCGACAAGCTGTTTCGGCACAGCCGCACGCCGCAATACGCCGCAGACCTCGCGCAGGCGCAGGCGGGCGAGGATGCCGGACATGCCGAGTTTCGCGCATTGCTC
>JAICVH010000362.1 GCA_025935435.1 Burkholderiales bacterium | reverse complement strand
TGCTTTGCGCGTACGCGCTGTCGAGCAAAGCCATTTCGCGCTGGTCCGCAAGCGACACCCCGGCGGAGTTGCGACGCTCGGGGGCGAAGATGTCTTGTGGCAGCGGAATATGCGAGGACGGCGCGAAATCCCAGGAACGCGCACGTGCGAGCGGGTCGGCAACGAGGTCGTCGATCGCGATGTTCGGGTCGCCGATGCGATTGACGAACGACGTGTTTGCACCATTTTCCAGCAGCCGGCGCACGAGGTACGGCAACAGATCGCGATGCCCGCCTACGGGCGCGTAGATGCGACACGCGAAGCCGGTGCTTCCGGACTGCACGCGTCCGTAGAGTGCTTCGCCCATGCCGTGCAGACGCTGGAACTCGAGCTCGCGCACGTCGAGCGCCGCAGCGCGCGCGGCGATCCACGCGATCGTGTGCGCGTTGTGCGTGGCGAACATCGGATAAACGTTTGTGCCTGCCTCCAGCAAGGCGCGCGCGCATGCGAGGTACGAGACATCGGTGTGCGCCTTGCGCGTGAACACGGGATACCCGGAAAGCCCTTGCACCTGTGCGCGCTTGATCTCCGTGTCCCAGTACGCGCCTTTGACGAGCCGCACCGGAATGCGCGTACGCGTTTGCTGCGCGAGCGCGATGACCTGTCCGACGACGGCGCGCGCGCGCTTCTGGTAACCCTGGACTGCGAGGCCAAGGCCGTGCCAGCCATCGAGCCCGGCGTCACCGCGCACGCGGCCGAACAATTCGAGCGACAACTCCAGGCGCTCCGCTTCCTCGGCATCGATCGTCAAGCCGATGCCATGCTCACGCGCATCACGTGCGAGCGAGACGACGGCTGGCACCAGTTCACCGAAGACGCGCGCGCGTTGCGCGTACTCATAGCGCGGATGGAGCGCCGACAGTTTCACGGAGATCGAGGGCCGCTCGAACACCGACGACGCGTTCGCGGCAGCACCCTGGCCGATGACTGCGATCGCATGCCGATACGCCGCGAGATAGCGCTCCGCATCCGCGGCAGTCATGGCGGCTTCCCCCAGCATGTCATACGAATGGCGGTAAGCGGCATGCGCGGGCGTGCGCGCGCGCTCGACCGCTTCGTCGATCGTGCGTCCGAGGACGAATTGCTCGGCCATCAGCTTCATGGCCTGCCGTACGGCGACACGCACGACCGGCTCTCCGGCGCGCGCGACGAACCGCTCGTACCAGGCGCGCGGATCGCGCGCATCGTCGTGCTCGATCCGTGCGAGGCGGCCGGTCAGCATCAAGCCCCACGTCGACGCATTGACGAGCAGCGAATCGGACGCGCCGAGGTGCCGGTCCCATTCGCCGCGCGACAGCTTGTCGCGAATCAGCGCGTCCGCGGTTGCGGAGTCCGGTATGCGCAACAGCGCCTCGGCCACACACATCAGCAGCACGCCCTCCGGCGTCGACAGGTCGTACTGCTGAAGGAACGATTCGATTCCGCCCTGCGCCTGGCGCTCGCTGCGAACCGCCTCGACCCACGTACGCGCCTGGGTGGCGACGGCGTGCGCACCGTCGTCGTCGAGCGCCGCCTGCGCGGCCAGCGCGACGAGCGTCGAGCGTTCATCGGCGAGGAAGGCGTCCCGAATCGCCGCGCCCTCCGGCGTGTCCGGAATCAGAACCGTCGTATCTTCATGCGTGTTCAACATCGTTGCGTCAACAGGGCCAATGTGCCATGAACGGTCATTGTCATCCCCGCGGATGGTGCGCGGCATGCAATTGCTTCAATCGCTCGCGCGCGACGTGCGTGTAGATCGTCGTCGTCGTGATGTCGGCGTGTCCGAGCAGCAGCTGGACGACCCGCAGGTCGGCACCATGATTCAACAGATGGGTCGCGAACGCGTGCCGCAACACGTGCGGTGACAGTGCGGTGCTCGCGATGCCGGCGCGGACGGCGTACCGCTTGATCAGCGCCCAGAACGCCTGGCGCGTCAGCGGTGCGTGTCGTTGGGTGAGGAACACCTCGTCGCGTTTGCTCGTCCCGGCGAGTCCGGGGCGCACGTCGCGCAGATAGCGCGAAATCCAGGCGACCGCCTCGTCGCCGATGGGAACCAGGCGCTCCTTGCTGCCCTTGCCGATGATGCGCACGACCCCCGCGTCATGCGCGACCTGCGCACGCTTCAACCCGGTGAGTTCCGACACGCGTAGCCCGGTTGCATACAGCGTCTCCAGCATTGCACGATCGCGCACACCGAGCGGCGTGGCCAGGTCCGGCGCCGCGAGGAGTGCCTCCACCTGCGCCTCGGACAAGTGCTTCGGCAGTCGCCGTGGCTTTTTCGGTGCGCGAACGCGAAGCGTCGGGTCTTCGCGGATCGCGCCGTGCGAAAGCTGCAGACGATAGAAGCGGCGCAGCGCGGACAACCGGCGCGCGACCGATGTCGCCTTTGCCTTCGCCGCGAACTGGCTCGCGAGCCATCGATCGACGTCTTCGCGCGTAACGCCGAGCAGCGTTGCGTTGCGCGCGGCGAGCCATGCCGCGAAAGCCGTGAGATCGCGTCGATAGCTCGCGAGTGACGTTGCGGCGAGACCGTCCTGCAGCCAGAGCTGGTCGCAGAAGGCGTCGATAAGCGACGCGTCCGCGTCGGAGATGCGCGCAGGCGTTGGCACTGAACGCTGTCCCGTGGCGCTCATACGCCGAAACGATAGCCTTCGTGCGTCAACAGCCAGCGCTTGGTGGCGAGCGCATCGACTTGGCCGGCGACGCGCTGCACCAGACGTTCGGGATTTGCATGCCAGCGTGTACGCCGGCGTGCGTTTTCGTCGCCGCCGACGCCCATGAAGCCGCCGAGCGTTCCGCGGCTGCCGACGACACGATGGCAGGGGATGATCAGGGCGATCCGGTTCGCGCCGCATGCCTGGCCGATCGCGCGCGCGGCGCTTCGCACGCTGCGCGCGATCTCGCCGTAGGTCCGCGACTCGCGCAGCGGTATCGCCAGGATCGCATCCCAGACGCGCTGTTGGAATGGCGTACCTGCCGGCGACAGCGGCACCGTGAATCGAAATGCGGGGTCGTCGAGGTAGCGTTCGAGTTCGCGCGCGGTCCGCGCGGCAACGCGGTCGGTGGGCGCCTGCTCGCCGACGTCGAGCGGCAGGTACGCGAGCTCCGTCACCGCGCGACCGTTCGTGCGCACGCCGAGCGTTGCGAACGGGGCGGACACGCATGCCCCCCAGCGCGCTGGGTCATCCAGCTTCGCGCCGTTCATTTCTCGATACCCATGACCGCGTTCGGCAACCACGTCACCACGCCCGGGAATGCGGTGATGACCGCGATGCAAACGACGAGCAGCCCGAAGAAAGGCAGCGCCATCCGCGCGATCGTGTTGCTATCGCGGCCGGTCATGTTCTGCAGGACGAACAGGTTGAAGCCGACCGGCGGAGTCACCTCCGCGATTTCGACCAGCAGCACGATGAAGATGCCGAACCAGATCAGGTCGAAACCTGCCTTCTGAATCATCGGCAGCACCACGGCCGATGTGAGCACGATCATCGAGATGCCGTCGAGTGCCGTGCCGAGCACGATGTACACGCCGCACAGCACGGCGATCAGCGTGTACGGTGCGAGGTTCATGCTCGCGACCCACTCCGCGAGCGCGCGCGGAATGCCGGTATAGCCCATCGTCATCGAGAGGAACTTC
>JAICVH010000096.1 GCA_025935435.1 Burkholderiales bacterium | reverse complement strand
TGCGCACGGTGAGATCGATCCCAAGGACCCGCTGAATGCGGTGATCACCGATATCGAGCTTGCACCGGTCAACGGCCGGGGCAACGTCGAATATCAGCACAACTTCTACATCCTGAAGCCGCTCGACCTGGGCAAAGGCGCGCACAAGGTGATGTACGAGCCGCCGAACCGCGGCGGCAAGACGTTCGCGACATTGAACCGAAGCCCGGCCGGCGGTGCACTCACCAACGACCCAGGCGCGATCACCGATCCGAACATTCTCGACAACTCGTTCCTATGGCCGCGTGGATACACAATGGTCTTCAGCGGCTGGGAAAACGATCTCGGGCCGTTGACGGGGCTTACCGCGACAGCGCACTTTCCGATCGCCAAGAACACCGACGGCTCGACAATTACGGGTCCCGCCTACGAATACATTGTGACCAGCGGGACGTCGTTCACGCTGACATACCCGGCAGCGTCGCTTAACAAGGCCGATGCGGTTCTGACGCATCGTGTGCACCTGGATGATATTGCGAGCGTCGTGCCCGAATCCGCATGGGATTACAACGCGGACGGTACCGCGATCCATTTGAATCCGGCGAACACCCGGTTCATCGCCAATGACATCTACGAGTTCTCGTACAAGGCGAAGGATCCGACACCGAACGGCATGGGGATGGCGGTCGTTCGGGATTTCAATTCGTTTCTGCGGCATGCGGCCGTGGATGACGTCGGCACGGCCAATCCGCTGGCCGGCGACATCACGCGCATCTACACGGAGATTTCATCGCAGCCGGGCCGCTTTTTGAATGACTTCGTTCATCTCGGCTTCAACGAGGACGAGGGACACCGCAAAGTGTTCGACGGCATGATGCAATGGGTCGCCGCAGCGGACGGCCTGAACATGAACTACCGGTGGTCAGATACCTCGCGCACGAACCGGAACCGCCAGGATCTGCTGTACCTCGAGGGCCTGTTCCCGTTTGCGAACGTCACGACGTTCGACCCGATCTCGGGCGAAACCGATGGACGCAACAAGAAATGTGCGGCCAACGATACGTGCCCGCTCAAAATGGAGTTCTATTCATCGAACGAGTACTGGGTGAAGGCGGCCTCGCTGTTCCATACCGACACGAAGGGAACGGTGGATCTCCCCGACGATGCGTACTCGAGGCTGTATCTGCTCTCGAGCAAGCAACACGGTGGTGCCGGCAATCCGGCCAGCTTCGGCAACTGTCAGCAACGGCTTAATCCTCTCGACTCGGCACAGGTCCAGCGCGCATTGTGGATCGCGCTCGACGACTGGTCGACGAAGGGAATCGAGCCGCCGCCGTCACAGGTGCCGCGGCTCGCCGACGGTACGCTCGTACCCGTGCCCGATCCCGCGCTGACCGGCGGCCACTACGTCGGCATACCGTTCGTCACATATACCGGCCTCAAGACGACGCGTTACCGGTTCAACTACGGCCCGGACTTTTACAGTACCTACGTGCCGACGATCAATCCACCGATTCCGGCGGGTTTCAACGGCGTCTACGAAGACAACCCGCAGCTCGGACCGATCTACACGTCCTACGTTCCAAAATGGGACAGCGACGGCAACGAGATCGCCGGGATCCGCTTGCCCGAACTGGAAGCTCCGCTCGCGACGTACACGGGTTGGGCGCTGCGATCAGGCACGTGGGCGAACGACGGCTGCGAAGGGTCCGGGCAGTACATCCCTTTCGCGAAGACGAAGGATGAGCGCGAAGCTACGGGCGATCCACGGCCTTCGGTTGCCGAGCGGTACAAAGCATTCGGCCAATATCGGAGCGGTGTCGTCAATGCGGTCGACGAACTCGTGAAGAATCGATTCTTCCTTTGCGAGGATACGTCGGCAGCCGTGAAGCGGCTCATCGACGCCGGGCTCGTCGCAGGTGTCCCCGCGCCGAAGGGAACCGAACCAATGTATCCGGCGATCCCGCACTGCAACTAGACGGGGAAGCGCATGCAGACCCATCGCCGTGCCGCGGCGATGGGTCTTTTTCTGTCAATCGCGTCTACAATGAATAAGCGGGAGCCTCGCGACCGAGGCCTCGTCAAATACAACACATCCGGTCACACCCGTGTGTATGGGTAGCGACCGGTAGACCTGACTGGAGGACCTCATGAAACGTTTGATGCCTGCTGGCATGCTCGCCGCCGTTGTCTTCACCTTTGCGAGTGGCTCGCTCGTCGCGGCACCCGTCGTATTGCGTGCATCGCACCAATTCCCCGGTGGCAAGGGCGATGTCCGCGACGAGATGGTTCAGATCATCGCGCGTGAGGCGAAGGCTGCGGGCGTCGACCTCGAGGTGCAGGTTTATCCCGGTGCTGCGCTGTTCAAACCGAACGAGCAGTGGAACGCACTGGTCAACGGGCAGCTCGACATCTCGTCGTTTCCGCTCGACTACGCGAGCGGGAAGGTGCGTGAATTCGGCGCAACGCTGATGCCCGGGCTGGTTCGCAGTCACGAACGCGCCCTGCGCATGAACGATTCACCGTTCATGAAGGACATTCGCGCGAAGATCGACCAGGCCGGCGTCATCGTATTGTCCGATGCGTGGCTCGCTGGTGCGGTCGCATCGAAGAAGGGGTGCGTCCGCACGCCCGCCGACATGAAAGGGCTCAAGATCCGCTCTGCCGGGCCGACGTTCGCGGCGATGTGGCAGGCGGCCGGCGCGTCGATTGTCTCGGTCCCGTCGAACGAGGTCTACAACGCGCTGCAGACGGGCGTCGCGGACGCAACCGACACCAGCAGCGGCAGTTTCGTGTCGTTTCGCATCTACGAGCAGGTGAAGTGCATCACGGCACCCGGCGACAATGCGCTGTGGTTCATGTACGAGCCGGTGCTGATGTCGAAGAAAGCCTTCAACCGGCTCGACAAGAAGCAGCAGGACGCGCTGATCACGGCCGGCAAGAAGGCACAGGCGTATTTCGCGAAGGAAGCGAAAGGTCTCGACGACGAGATGGTGAAGGCGTTCAAGCAGCACAACGTCGAAGTGGTCACGTTGACGCCCGCCGAATACGACCAGTGGCTGAAGGTCGCGCAGCAGAGTTCGTACGCCGAGTTCGCAAAGGAAGTGCCCGACGGCAAGAAGCTGATCGACGCCGCGTTGTCAGTCAAGTAACGATGGCTACGGACCGGCGCGCCGATGTCGCGCCTCGCGCCGGTCCGCTGCACATTTGAATAACGCCACGCAGCACCCGGTTGCGCTCGGCCGCTTCGCGCGGACGGTGCGCGCGCTGTCGTACGTGTGTGGGTTCATCGCCGCGAGCCTGGTCGCGCTCGCCGTGGTCGTCGTCTGCCACATGGTGTTCGTCCGTTACATGCTGAACCAGAGCACGATCTGGCAGACGGACCTCATCACCTACTGCATCACGGCGGCGACGTTCATCGGCAGTCCGTACGTACTGATGACACGCGGCCACGTCAACGTCAACGTGCTGCCGCTGTACCTGTCTTCGCGTCCGCGTTTCGTGCTTGCGCTCTTCGCAAGCCTTACGTCCGCTGCGTTCTGCGCGGTAATGACCGTGCTGACGTTCCTGTTCTGGAAGGAGGCGTGGGATCAACGCTGGTTGTCCGACACGATGTGGCGGGCGCGGCTGTGGATTCCGTATTCGGCGATGCCGATCGGCCTCGGCCTGCTGACGCTTCAGTACATGGTCGACATCGCGGCGCTGGTGACCGGACGCGACGCGCCGTTCGACATCCCGATCGAGCCGCAAGCGTGATGCGCCGGCGCCGCGGATGAATTAGCCGTGACCCCAACGACACAGGGCGTGATCGTGCTGGTGCTGACGCTGGCGATGCTGCTGTCGGGCGCACCGGTCGCTTTCGGGCTCGGCGCCATTTCGATTCTGTTCGTGCTGATCTTCCAGGGCTTCGACGCGTTGCACGTCGTCGCCGAAACGTTTTACGCCGGCCTGAACGATTTCACGCTGGTGTCCATACCGATGTTCGTCATGATGGGCGCGGCGATCGGCTCGTCGCCGGCTGGCAAGGACCTGTACGAGGCGCTCGATCGGTGGCTCTACCGCGTGCCGGGCGGGCTCGTCATCTCGAACCTCGGCGCATGTGCGTTGTTCGCGGCGCTGACGGGATCGTCGCCGGCGTGCTGTGCGGCGATAGGCAAGATGGGCATTCCGGAGATGCGGCGCCGCGGGTATCCGGACGATGTCGCGACAGGATCGATCTGCGCCGGCGGCACGCTCGGCATCCTGATCCCGCCGTCGATCACGTTCATCCTGTATGGAATCGCCACCGAGACGTCGATCGGCCGCCTGTTCCTTGCTGGTGTCTTTCCCGGGCTGCTGCTCACGAGCCTTTTCATTCTGTGGACGCTCTTCATCATCTGGAAGCGCGGATTCCGCGCGCATGCGGCGGATTTCCGCTATTCGTGGCGCGAAAAGTTCACGTCCATACCGAAGATTGCGCCGTTCCTGCTGATCGTCATCGGCGTCATGTACGTGCTCTACGGCGGCGTCGCAACGCCGTCGGAAGCGGCGGGCGTCGGCGCGGCGCTGTGCTTCGTGCTTGCCGTCGTCATCTATCGGATGTGGCGGCCGGGGCAGTGGTGGCAGATCCTGCGCGACACCACGCGCGAGTCGGTGATGATCCTGATGATCATCGCGGCCGCCGTCCTTTTCGGCTACATGCTGACGTCGCTGTACCTGACGCAGACGCTCGCGCAGGCGATCGCCGACCTGCACGTCAATCGCTGGGTGCTGATGGCGCTCATCAACCTGTTCCTGCTGGTATGCGGCTTCTTCATCCCGCCCGCAGCGATCATCCTGATGACGAGTCCGATCCTTTATCCGATCATCCGCGCGGCAGGGTTCGATCCCGTGTGGTTCGGCGTGATCCTGACGATCAACATGGAAATCGGACTGATCCATCCGCCGGTCGGCCTCAACATCTACATCGTCCAGTCGATTGCGCCCGATGTGCCGGTGACGCGCGTCATGTGGGGAACGCTTCCGTACGTCGGCTGCATGGTGCTCGCGATCGTGATCCTGTGTTTCTTCCCCGAAATCGCGACCTGGCTGCCCGATCGGATGATGGGCGTGCACCACTAGGCCGCAAATCGCCGCTCGTCCACCGGCGGTATAATCGTCGTGTGCTGCACCGACAGGTGCGGCGCGGTGTATCGCCAGTGGTGGCTGTAGCTCAGTTGGTAGAGTCCCGGATTGTGATTCCGGTTGTCGTGGGTTCGAGTCCCATCAGCCACCCCAGTAAAACTTATCCGGAGCACCTTGCAGCCGGCGTCTGCAAGCGCTCCTGACCGGCAAAACCCCTTGGCAGTTCGTTGCATGATCGGTGCGGTCGTGCGCTAACATCCTTCGCATGGCCTCCGCGCATCCCGTTCGGTTCACCGTCGCGACGTACAACATCCACAAGGGCTTTTCGCAGCTCGCGCGGCGCATGGTCATTCACGAGCTGCGCGAGCGGTTGCACGGGCTCGCTGCCGATATCCTGTTCCTGCAGGAAGTACTGCACACGAACGATCGCCACGCGACCCGGTATCGCGATTGGCCCGCGCGGCCCCAGCACGAATTCATCGCCGACGAGCTGTGGCACGAAGTGGCGTACGGGCGCAATGCGGTGTACCCGCACGGTCACCACGGCAATGCGGTGCTGTCTCGCTTCCCGATGCTGACGCAGGAGAACCTCGACATCTCGGCGCATTTGTTCGAAAGCCGCGGCCTCCTGCATTGCGAGGTCCACCTGGGCGACCACCTGCCGACGCTGCATTGCATCAACGTGCATCTTGGCTTGTTCGAACGCGGCCGCCAGTGGCAGATCCGGACGCTGGTCGAGCGGATTCGTGCGGAAGTACCCGACACGGCGCCGCTCGTCATCGCGGGTGACTTCAACGACTGGCGCAGCAAGGGCGGCCGTACGCTTACCGAGGCGCTCAATTGCGTCGAGGTGTTCGAGCGCGTCACCGGGCGCCCGGCGCGCACGTTCCCTTCGATGCTGCCGATGTTCCGCCTCGACCGCATCTATGCGCGCGGTCTCCGCGTGGTCGATGCGCACGTTCATTACGCGACGCGCGGCGCGCGAATGTCCGACCATGCCGCGCTCGCCGCCACGTTCGAAGTCAGCGCGCCGAAGCGACGCCATTAGGCAGGGCCTTTTCAACGCCATGGCGGTTTCACGATGAACCGCTACACGACAGGCAACGCCGTGACGCTGTTGCGAAGCGGTGCCGAGTACTTCCCCGCACTGATTGCTGCGATCGACGGCGCCGATCGCGAAATTTGGCTGGAAACGTATATCTTCGCCGACGACGACACGGGGCGCGAAGTGGGCGACGCGCTGATCGCGGCTGCTGCGCGCGGCGTCAGTGTCCGCGTGCTCGTCGACGGGTGGGGCGCGCGGCACTACCTGACGCGTGCGCTCGAGCGGCGGCTTGTCACCGGCGGCGTCGATCTCCTCAAGTACCGCCCCGAAGTCCACCCGTGGCACTTCCGGTCGCATCGCTTGCGCCGGCTGCACCGCAAGCTGTGTCACGTCGATGGCCGAATCGGCTTCGTCGGCGGTATCAACGTCATCGACGACATGAACACGCCGGGGCATATCCCGCCGCGCGTCGACTTCGCCGTCGCCGTGCGCGGCCCGATCCTTGTCCCGATCATTCAAACGATGCAGCGTGTGTGGGCCATCGTCGAGATCGCGCAGCTGCGCAGTTCCGACGTCCCATTGTTTCCCGACGAAGAACCCGCCGAGGAAGCGGGCAGGCAAATCGCGAAATTCACGATTCGGGACAATCTGCGCCATCGCCGCGACATCGAGCGCGCCTATCTCGCCGGATTGCGCACGGCGCGCGAGGAAATCCTGATCGCGACGGCGTATTTCTTTCCGGGCGTCCGCTTCCGGCGTGCGTTGATCGCCGCGGCGGGGCGCGGGGTGCGCGTCACGCTGCTCCTGCAAGCGCGCGTCGAATACCGGCTGCTGCATTACGCGGCGCGCGCATTGTATGGGCAGCTGCTTGCCGCAGATATCGGCATCCAGGAATACCACCAGTCGTTCCTGCACGCGAAGGTCGCCGTCGTCGATTCGCAGTGGGCGACGGTTGGCTCGTCGAACATCGATCCCTACTCGTTCCTGATGTCGCGCGAGGCGAACGTCTTCGTGCGCGATCGGCCGTTCGCAAGTGAATTGCGCATCGAACTGATGGGGATGATCGAAGGAGGCTCCCGGCCGGTGCCGCCGCAAGACTGGGCGAATCGCTCGCGCATTGCCAAGGCGGTGACCTGGATCGCGTATGGCATCGTACGCTTGGCGATGGGCATGCTGCGCTACGGGGGCGACGAATGGTGGCGTTCGGGCTGGCCGCGCCGGTAGTCGGTGTCGGATGCGTGATGGTTCGCGGCGGCGCGAATATCCAGCCATCGAGACCCGCCAATAATTACGTCTTCGATACGGGCTTCTACACGAACTGATCCATGCGTCACGCCCCGTCTCTGCCTTTGCCCGCCGAAGCCGACGTTGCCCGCACGCGCCGAGGCGACTGGCAGACGATCCGCACACTGCTTCCCTACCTGTGGGGATATCGAGGACGCATCGGCGCGGCGCTCGCGTGCCTCGTCCTCGCGAAACTCGCGAACGTCGGCGTGCCGATCCTGATGAAGAACATCGTGGACGCCCTCGACCCGCGCATCGCAGCGTTGACGGTGCCGCTTGCTCTGTTGGTCGCATACGGGTTGCTGCGCCTGTCGACGACGGTCTTCACCGAGCTGCGCGAGTTTCTGTTCGCCAAGGTGACGCAGCGTGCGGTGCGCCGCATCGGACTCACCGTCTTCCGGCACCTGCATGCGCTGTCG
>JAICVH010000312.1 GCA_025935435.1 Burkholderiales bacterium | reverse complement strand
TGCAGCGTGCCCGACGGCTCGACGGGGATCATCCATCGCGCGTCGATGCGGAGGTCGACCGGTCGCGGCGTCATCGGTGAAGTGTAGAGGGTGTGCGTCGCTTCACCGACGCAAGCATCACAAGGCCTGCACAAAAAAACAGCCCCGCGAACTGCGCGGGGCTGTTTCGAGCGGAGCGCGCGATCAGCGGCGCACGCCTTCGCCCTTGACTTCGACTTCGACGCGACGATTCGGTGCCAGGCACGCGATCAGCGCCTTCAAGGCCTTCTGGTTGCAAACGACACCCGGAACCGGCTGTGTCTTGCCCATGCCGAGCGTTTCGATGCGATCACGGGGCACGCCACGGCTTACCAGGTAATCGCGGACGGCGTCAGCGCGGCGCTCCGACAGCCGCTGGTTGTACTGTTGCGAGCCGATGCGATCGGTGTGGCCGGTCACGAGCACGAGTTCGAGCTTCTGCACGCTCGACAGCTTGGAGATGATTTCGCTGTCGATCGCGGCCTTGCCTTCCGGTTTCAGGATCGCCTTGTCGAAGTCGAACAGCGCCTTCGATGCCAGCGTGATCTTCTGCACTTGCGGCGCAGGCGCCGGAGCCGGTGCGGGGGCCGGGGGCGGCGGCGGGGGCGCCGGTGCTGCAGCGGGTGGCGGTGGCGGTGCGGCGGGCTTCGGAACGAGGTCGGGCTCGCACTGGGCAATCGCCATCTGCGGCGTCCAGTAGCCGGTGCGCCAGCACAGATTTCCGGCCAGGCCGAGCGCGCCGTTATAAGCGCCGCTTCGCACGACGTTGTTGTTAGGGACGCCCCAACTGTCGATGACGTACGCGCAGTTCTTCGGATCGCAGCCCGCCGTTCCGGCGACATAACCGCGCGGATCGGCTTTCATCGGCGGCGCCATCATCGGATGCGACGCGCAGCCGGCGAGCCCCGCCGCGAGCAATCCGACCGAAAGACCGGAGACGAGACGTCGAGTCATTGTTCCACCCCTTGTTTGGTTTTGGACAGGTTTTGTGCGAACGAAGCGACTTCGCGCGGCGGGGAAGCGAGACGCCACTAACCCTCTGACGCGCCGAATCCTTTGTGTTCCCGCCGACTATAGCACGCGGTTTTTAGCGCTCGCAATGAAACACAGGGCGCCAATTCGGATCGCGAAACGACTGTCGCGGCGATACAACGCCATGTTAAAATGACGTGTTTTCAAAGCTTTCCACGACGGCACCGCAATTGTTCGCTGCGCGCATCCACCGCGCGCATGTCCCCGAAGCGGGGAAATTGCGTCGACGGCCGCATTTTGTCGTTTTTTCAGCTGATCCGCCCTGCGGCACAAGGATTCGTCCCGATCCATGGACCAGTTCGCCAAAGAAACCATTCCGGTAAGCCTGGAGGCCGAAATGCGGCACTCGTACCTCGATTACGCGATGAGCGTGATCGTTGGCCGGGCGCTGCCGGACGCCCGCGACGGCCTGAAGCCCGTCCACCGCCGCGTGCTGTTCGCGATGCACGAGGCGAACATCGTCTTCAACCGCCCGTATGTCAAATGCGCCCGCGTGGTCGGCGACGTCATGGGGAAGTACCACCCACACGGCGACACGGCGATCTACGACGCGCTGGTCCGTATGGCGCAGGACTTTTCGCTGCGCTACCCGCTGATCGACGGGCAGGGCAACTTCGGGTCGGTCGATGGCGACAACCCGGCAGCCATGCGGTACACGGAGTGCCGCCTCGAACGGATCGCCAACGAGCTCACGGCCGACATCGACAAGGAGACGGTCGACTTCGTACCGAACTACGACGGCAAGGAGCAGGAGCCGGCGGTGCTGCCGTCGCGGCTGCCGAACCTGCTCGTCAACGGCTCGTCGGGAATCGCCGTCGGCATGGCGACGAACATCCCGCCGCACAACCTGACCGAGACGATCAACGGATGCCTCGCGCTGCTCGCGAGTCCCGAGTTGTCCGTCGATGAACTGATGGACATCATCCCCGCGCCGGACTTTCCCACCGCCGGTATCATCTAAGGCCTGGAAGGCGTGCGCGAAGGCTACCGCACGGGACGCGGCCGCGTCGTCATGCGAGCCCGCACGCACTTCGAAGACCTCGACAAGGGAAATCGTCAGGCGATCATCGTCGACGAAATTCCTTACCAGGTGAACAAGGCGAACCTGCTCGTGCGCATCGGCGAGCTCGTCCGCGAAAAGAAGCTGGAGGGCATCTCCGACCTTCGCGACGAATCGGACAAGTCCGGGATGCGCGTCGTCATCGAGCTCAAGCGCGGCGAGGTCCCGGAGATCATCCAGAACAACCTGTTCAAGCTGACGCAGCTGCAGGACAGCTTCGGCATGAACATGGTCGCGCTGGTCGACGGCCAACCGCGGCTGCTCAACCTGAAGCAGTTCCTCGAGCATTTCATCACGCATCGGCGCGAGGTCGTCGTGCGCCGCACGCGCTTCGACCTGCGGAAGGCGCGCGAGCGCGGGCATGTGCTGGAAGGCCTCGCCGTGGCGCTATCCAACGTCGACGCCATCATCGCGTTGATCAAGGCGTCCGCAACCCCGGCCGAGGCGAAGGCGGCGCTGATGGGCCAGACGTGGCGTTCGGCGATCGTCGAGCAGATGCTGAAGCGCGCGGCGGCCGACGTCGCGCGACCCGAAGGCCTCGCGCCCGAGTTCGGCTGGCACGGCAAAGGGTATCGGCTCTCGGACGTGCAGGCGCAGGCGATCCTCGATCTGCGCCTGCAGCGGCTCACCGGTCTCGAGCAGGACAAGATCACCGGCGATTATCGCGAGGTGATGACGCTGATCAGCGACCTGCTCGACATTCTCGCGAAGCCGGCGCGTGTCTCGCAGATCGTTCGCGACGAACTGACGGCGATCCGCGACCAGTTCGGCGATGCGCGGCGCAGCGAGATCATCGCCCAAGGGGTCGACCTGTCGCTCGAGGATCTGATCGCCCCCGAAGACATGGTCGTCACGCTTTCGCACGGCGGGTACATGAAGGCCCAACCCGTCGCGGAATACCGCGCGCAGCGTCGTGGCGGACGTGGCAAGCAGGCGACGTCGACGAAGGAGGATGATTTCGTCGACCGAATGTTCATCGCAAACACGCACGACTACATCCTGTGCTTTTCCAACCGCGGTCGCGTTTACTGGCTCAAGGTCTACAGCGTTCCGCAGGGCCAGCGCAATTCGCGCGGCAAGCCGATCGTCAACCTGGTTCCGCTCGTCGACAACGAAAAGCTGACGGCGATCCTGCCGGTCAAGGAATTCTCCGAAGGTCGGTACGTGTTCATGGCAACGGCGATGGGAACGGTGAAGAAGACGTCGCTCGCCGACTTCTCGCGACCGCGCCCGTCGGGCATCATCGCCGTCGATCTTTCCGACGGCGACCGGCTGATTGGCGTCGCGCTCACCGACGGCAAGCACGACGTGATGCTGTTCAGTTCCGGCGGCAAGGCCGTACGCTTCGACGAGAACGACGTGCGACCGATGGGACGCAATGCGCATGGCGTCCGCGGCATGATGCTCGACAAGGGCCAGAAAGTGATCGCGATGCTGGTGGCCGAGGACGAGCAGCAGTCCGTGCTGACGGCAACCGAGCGCGGTTACGGAAAGCGCACGCCGATCGTCGAGTACACGCGGCACGGACGCGGAACGAAAGGCATGATCGCGATCCAGCAGTCGAGTCGCAACGGCCAGGTGATCGGCGCTGCGCTCGTGCGTCCGGACGACGAGGTCGTGCTGATCTCCACCGGCGGCGTGCTGATCCGCATGGGCGTCAAGTCGATCCGCGAAATGAGCCGCTCGACGCAGGGCGTCACGCTGATCAATCTCGACGCCGGGGAGAAGCTTGCCGGACTCGAACGTGTCGTGGAAAGCGACGACGAAGAGCTCGGGCCCGGATGACGCGCGTCTACAACTTCAGCGCAGGCCCGGCGGCGATGCCCGAACCGGTGTTGCAGCGCGCGCAAGCGGAACTCCTCGATTACCGCGGGAGCGGCATGTCGGTGATGGAGATGAGCCATCGCGGCAGCCAGTTCATGGCGATTCTCGCCAAGGCC
>JAICVH010000148.1 GCA_025935435.1 Burkholderiales bacterium | reverse complement strand
TCAAGGGCATCGGACGCTGGACGGCGGAAATGTTCCTGATGTTCAATGAGCTTCGCGCCAACGTGCTGCCCGTTGACGACATCGGCTTGCAGAAAGCGGTGGCGGTGCACTATTTCGACGGCGAGCGACCGACGCTCGACGCGCTCCGCGTGCTCGGCGAACGATGGCAACCGTATCGCAGCGTCGCTACGTGGTACTTGTGGCGCTCGCTGGACCCGATACCGGTTGAATACTGACACCCCGCAAGGTTTCGCTCGGGGCACCCATCGCTTCGGCGTAGAACGGCGGCAATGTCCGGCTGCGCTCGCCGCTCGGTCACGCGCGCCGTGTGGAGGCCCGCGGCCTAACCGCAATCAGTTACTGCAGGCGCCCATCGACGAGATGGAGCGTTCGATCGGTGCGTGCCGCGAGGTCCGCGTCGTGCGTAACGATGACGAGCGCGGTGCCGACGACCTGGTTGAGTTCGAGCATCAGGTCGAATACCGCGTTGGCATTGCGTCGATCCAGGTTGCCGGTCGGCTCGTCGGCCAGCACGCAGCGCGGCGACGTCACGAGCGCGCGTGCGAGCGCGACGCGCTGACGTTCGCCGCCGGAGAGCTCCCCGGGCAGATGTCGCAGCCGATGCTCGAGCCCCACGCGCGCGAGCATGTCGCCGGCCGTCGCCCTCGCGTCCGCTTCGTCCATCCGGCGTATCGCAAGCGGCATAGCAACGTTCTCCAATGCGCTGAATTCCGGCAGCAGGTGGTGAAACTGGTAGATGAATCCGAGCGCTCGGTTACGCACCGCACCACGTTCGGCCTCGGACAGCGTGGCGAGGGCAGCGCCCTCGACGCGCACTTCGCCTGCGGTCGGTAGATCCAGGCCGCCGAGCAGGTGCAGCAATGTGCTCTTCCCCGATCCGGACGCGCCAACGATCGCAACGCGTTCGCCAACGCCGACATCGAGGTCGATGCCGAGCAGCACCGGTACGTCGAGCGGTCCGTTCCGATACGTCTTGCACAAATTGCGACAGGCGACGACTGGCGGGGCGGTGCGAGCGGCTTGGGGTTCCGGCAGCTTTACCGGCGCATCGGCGCTATTCATATCGCAGCGCGTCGGCGGGATTGACGCGCGCGGCGCGGAAGCTCGGATAGACGGTGGCGACGAGTGCAAGCACCAGCGCGATCATCGCAATCGTGACCACGTCGGCCACCTGCAGGTCCGAGGGCAGGTCACTGATGTAATACACGCTCTTGTCGAGGAACTGGATGTGCAGCGTGCGCTCGATCGCCGGTACGACCGTCTCGACGTTCAACGCGAGGAGCACACCGCCGACGACGCCGATCAGGGTTCCGATGATGCCGATCAGGGCGCCCTGAATCATGAAGATCGCCATCACGGACGACGGTGCAGCGCCCAGCGTGCGCAGGATCGCAATATCGGCCTGCTTGTCCGTGACGACCATGACCTGCGCGGAGACGATGTTGAAGGCAGCCACCGCGACGATGAGCGTCAGGATGATGAACATCACGCGCTTTTCGATGGCGACTGCACGAAAGAAATTGGCGTGGTTGCGGGTCCAGTCGCGTACCTCCGCATCGGGTGGCATCTTGGGCATCAATTCCGACGCTACCGCGGGCGCGGCGAACATGTCATCGAGCTTGAGCCGCACGCCGCTCGCGTGATCGAGCCGATACAGTTTTTCGGCATCCTCGAGATTGATGAGCGCCAACCCGTTGTCGAACTCGAACATGCCGATTTCGAAAATGCCGCTCACGTGGAAACTCTTGATCCGAGGCAGCGCGCCGGCGGGCGTGATGTTGCCCTGCGGCGTGATCGCCACGACCGTGTCGCCCACGCGCACGCCGAGCGCACGCGCGAGCTCCGCGCCGAGCACGATGTTGAAGCTTCCTGGAGTCAGCGTATCCAGCGTCCCGCGGCGCATGTGGCGCCCGATGTCGGCAACCTTGTCTTCCTGCGCGGGATCGATGCCGCGCAACAACGCACCGCGGTTGACATCGCCGGACGCGAGCATCGCCTGGCCATTCACGTACGGCGCCGTGGCGACGACGCGTGGATTGGTGCGCGCCGTAGCTGCCACGGCTTGGGGATCGGCGAGCTCGGGAAAGCCGCGCACTTCGATGTGCGAGGCGACGGCGAGAATGCGGTTGCGCAATTCGAGCTGGAACCCGTTCATCACGGACAGCACGACGATCAACGCGGCGACGCCCAGCGCGATGCCCGCCATCGAAATCAACGCGATGAACGATATGAAAGTGTTGCGCCCCGAACCCTTTCGGGCACGGGTATAGCGCAGGCCGACGGCAACTTCGTACGGCGACACGTGGAAGGGGAAGCGATCCGGAAAATGCGCCGCATGCGTGCGCGTCGACTGCTGTAGGCTCGCGCGGCAGGTCGATTCATTATCGCATGGCAACACCCTTGATCCTCGTCGCGCCCGGCTTGCTCACGCAGCCGCCGGATAGCCTCGCACGCGTCGCGTCGCTACAAACGCTTGCGCGCCTGGCAACCGTGCAATTGGAGGCGGAAGGCATGAACGCCGCTGTCATCGGGACGCTCGGCATGCGGCGTGATACGCCGATCGGTCCGCTGCTCGCGCGCGGGGCCGGCGCGGACATTGGTCGCGATTACGTGATCGTCGCGGATCCCGTGTTCCTCGCCGCCGATCGCGATGATCTCGTGCTCGTCGATCGCGTCGACGATCTGACCGCCGACGAAACGGATGCGCTCGCCGCAATGTTGAACCGGCACTTCGCCGCGGATGGCATGCAGTTGGGCGTCACCCATTCGGCGACCTGGCTCGCGCGCGTCAACCACGTCCCCGCCTTGCAAACGACACCGCTCGACATCGCGCGTGGACGCGGACTACTTCCCCATCTGCCGACCGGGCCGGATGCGCGCACGTGGACGCGCTGGCAGAATGAAATCCAGATGCTGCTGCACGATCATCCGGTCAATATCGCTCGCGAAGCGCGCGGCTGCCTCCCCGTCACGGGGGTGTGGTTCTGGGGCGGGGGGACGGCCGACGCAATCGGCGCGCTGCCACGCATTTCGGCGATGACCGCGCGCACTCGCATCGGCGATATCGCGCGTGCCGTTGGAGAGCTTGGCGGCGGAACGCACAGGGACTTCGGCGCCGACGAGACATTGCAGAACGTTGTCGCTTCGTTCGATGGGAGCGGCCCAACCATCGTCGTCCTCGGTCACATCGACAACGAATCTGCGATGGCGCAATTCGAAGCCGGGTGGCTGACGCCTGCAGTCAGATTGCTTGCCCAGCGAGCGGTCGACCCGTTGCACCTGATCGCCGATGGCAACGGCAACGCTGCGCGCTGGACGGCGCGACCGCCCACGCCGTGGCAACGCATCGCGACGCTGCGGCGGCATACCGCGTTCACGGTGCCGGGAAAAAATTGACGTCACCCGAGCGGCATTTCGGAAAAGCCTCGAGAACCCTGGTATTGCACGCTCAACTCGCGTCTGCGCTACCTAGTTGATGGTGACGATCGTTCGCCGAGTGGTACCTGCAATACCGACGACGCTGCTCGACGCGGGCATCTCACCGGTGCTGGCGCGCGTGTATTCGGCGCGCGGCATCGTCGACGCGAGAGAGCTCGACCATTCGCTCGGTGCGCTGCCCGATTTTTCGGCGTTTCACAACATCGGGGCGGCGGCGGAGCGGCTCGCGCATGCCATCGCAGCCGCCGAGCGCATCGTCATCGTCGCCGACTACGACGCGGACGGGGCGACCGCCTGTGCCGTGGCCGTGCGCGGACTGCGCGCCATGGGCGCGGACGTCCGATTCGTCGTGCCCAATCGATTCGAGTTCGGTTACGGACTCACGCCGGAGATCGTCGCACTGGCGGCCGTGCAAGCGCCGCGCCTGATCGTCACCGTCGACAACGGGATCGCCAGCGTCGATGGCGTTGCTGCTGCCGCCGCCGCAGGCATCGACGTGATCGTGACGGATCATCACCTGCCTGGCGATTCGTTGCCCGCGCCGGCGATCATCGTCAATCCGAATCAGCCGGGATGCCGGTTTCCGTCCAAGCACGTCGCCGGCGTAGGCGTGATGTTCTACGTTCTGTGTGCGCTACGCGCGCTGTTGCGAACGCGCGGCAGGTTCGCGAGCGGGGCCGAACCGAATCTTGGCGCGCTGCTCGACTTGGTCGCGCTCGGCACCGTCGCAGACGTCGTCCGGCTCGATCATGTCAATCGGATCTTCGTCGAGCAGGGCCTCGCACGCATCCGTCGCGGCCGCGCACAACCGGGCGTCGCAGCGCTGTTCACCGTTGCCGGCCGTGACATCGAACGCGCGAGCGCCAGCGACCTCGGCTTCGTGGCAGGGCCCAGGCTCAATGCTGCCGG
This sequence comes from Burkholderiales bacterium, assembly GCA_025935435.1. Taxonomy (GTDB): domain Bacteria; phylum Pseudomonadota; class Gammaproteobacteria; order Burkholderiales; family Casimicrobiaceae; genus VBCG01. The sequence goes on along the minus strand of JAICVH010000148.1, from coordinate 2,005 downwards.
ACGGCTTGCCGACATGTCACTCGGTATTCGCTGTCTGCTCGCAGATTCACACGCGGAGGCAGAACGGACGGCGCGCGAACTCGACCGGCTGAATCGCGAACGTCGCGACATCGAAGCCTCGATGCAGGACGAAGCGCTCGCCGACGTGGAACAAAGCGACATGCTCGACGATGAAGGCGCATACACACTGTGCGTCCATCGTTCGCAGTGGCACCAGGGCGTGATCGGCATCGTCGCGTCACGACTGAAGGATCGCTACCACCGCCCGGTAATCGTGTTCGCGCAGGGCGCCAATGGCGAACTCAAGGGATCGGGTCGATCGATCGCCGGGTTTCATCTGCGTGACGCACTCGACATCGTCTCCAAGCGTTCGCCGGGTGTCATCGTGCGTTTCGGCGGCCACGCATTCGCGGCGGGTCTCACGATCCGCGCGCGAGCACTCAGCGATTTCATCGCGGCTTTCGAAGCAATCGCCCGGGAGACGCTTTCGGATGCGCAGTTGCGCCGCGTGCATGACAGCGACGGCGCGCTCGAGCCGGGCGAGTTGACGTTTGCGCTCGGCGCAACGCTGTCGCAGTGCGTCTGGGGACAGGGTTTTCCGCCGCCGATGTTCGACGATCGGTTCGACGTTCTCGAACAGCACGCCGTAGGTAGTGGACACGCACGCCTCATCCTTGCACGCGCCGGCGAACGATTCGCCGCGATTGCCTTTCGGACGCCGGTCCCGATGCCTTCACGGATTCACGCGCTGTATCGCCCTGAAATCAACCAGTGGCAGGGCCTGTTGAATCTTGAACTGGTGATCGACCACTGGACGGCGCTGGCGTAGCAGTCGCGCGGCAGGTCCCGCCCTTCGGCGGCGAGGATTGCGCAGAGCAGAAAAAACCAGCGTCACGTACCCCGCTTCAAGCTACGGGCGGGAATCCCCGGCGCAGTCGATCAGGCGCGCGATGGCGCGTAAGGCATTGGTATTGCTTATGAATCGACAGGGTGTCTGCGATGCGACAAACGAGGCCAATTTCGGCAAGGAATACCGATTCTGTCCTTGTGCGGTGCAATACGTTCCGCTAGATTACATCGGTTTGGCCCCAGCCCGGGTCCAGTCTCGGAAGGAATTTCATGCGGTTGACCGACAAGGTTTCGATCATCACCGGCGCCGGCCAAGGCATTGGTCGGGCGACGGCGCTCAAATTCGCTTCCGAGGGCGCCAAGGTTGCGGTCTGCGACATCAACCAGGCCGCGGTCGAAGACACGGTGCGCGCGATTCTCGACGACGGTGGTGAGGCGGCCGGCTTCAATGTCGATGTCACGGACAAGGAAAGCATTGCGCGCATGGTGAGCGGCGTGATGGCCAAGTGGGGGCGCATCGACACGCTCGTGAACAACGCGGGGATCGTGCAGGACGCGCAGTTCAAGAAGATGACGGACGAGCAGTTCGAGCGCGTCATCGACGTCAACCTGAAAGGCGTCTACCACTGCACGAAGGCGGTGGTCGACATCATGCTCGAGCAGAACTCCGGCGTGATCCTCAACGCGTCGTCGATCGTCGGACTCTATGGCAACTTCGGGCAGACGAACTACGCCGCGACCAAGTTCGGTGTGATCGGCATGGTGAAAACCTGGGCGCGCGAGCTCGGCCGCAAGGGAATACGCGCCAATGCGATCTGTCCGGGATTCATCGAGACGCCGATTCTTTCATCGATTCCCGACAAGGTGATCAGGATGATGGAGGAGAAGGTGCCGATGGGACGCCTCGGCAAGCCCGAAGAGATCGCCAACACCTACGCATGGCTCGCATCGGACGAAGCGTCGTACATCAACGGCGCCGTGATCGAGGTGTCGGGAGGGTGCACGATCTAGCGGCGAAAGTTCGCGAGTTGTACGCGTAATCCATTTGTCCGGTTGAGCGTCTTGCCGCGCGCAGGTAGCATTCGCCATCCCGCAAAACCGTCCCGGCGTTCGCGCCGCGCTTCGATGCACTTCGCCGTCCCGTTGTTCGCTGCCG
>JAICVH010000603.1 GCA_025935435.1 Burkholderiales bacterium | reverse complement strand
CGTTGGATGGGCGGTTGATGCGTTCGGTGTCATGGATGGATGACGGACGAGGAACGCGTCCATCGGTGCGGCCGCGTTGGCTCTTGCCCTAAGGCGCGCTTCCGTATTTGCTGGCGTGAAGCGCTCGCGCCTGCGTCACCCACGCGTCGCGGCGAATGCGGCCGGGAAATTCGCGCAGCCGTGCGTCGAACTCGTCGATGTCGCGCTCGCTCCATTGCGCGATCTGACGGTACGTGCCGATGCCCATCTGATAAAGCATGCGTTCGATGACCGGACCGATGCCGACAATCAGTTTCAGGTCGTCGGGCGTGCCCGGCGCGTCGAGAAGCGGCGGCGGTGCGTTGTGCTCGATGTCGATGACGATCTGTCGATAGCGCGCGGTTTCGGCGCGCGCATCGGCGAGTTCGCCGAACAGCATGCGCCGATCCTCGGCGAACGCCTGCAACTGTGGCAGCGATTCGAGTAACGCCGGTGACGCAGCGCCTGGCGAAGACTGTGCCGGTCGTGCATCTGCCGGCGCGTTGGTGTCATCGTTGGACGGCGGAACCGGATGGGAAGGAATCGAGCGCATCGCGCTGCGCCGGGCATTCGCGGCACCCACGCGGTACGCCACGACGATGCCGATCGCGAGCGCCATCAACGCGAAGAGCGTGAATGCGTTCACCGATCGCTTCGCTGGATCTCGGCGTCGAAAGGGTCGGAGCCAATGCCTTGACACATTGTATGCGACACGCGTTGCAAGGCCAAACGCGAGACGTGCGAAGGCCGCTCGCATCGTCATCGAAGCTCGCGTGCGATCGACTGATAAAATTGCGCGCGAGCGCCAACGCCCCACGCGGAGATGACCTCGCCCGATTCCGATCGTGTCGTTTCGGACGCCGCTGCACCGGGCGTGCGACCGCGTTCGGCCACGGCTACCCGCGCGCCGCTGCTGTGGATCGTACTGCTGGCCGCGCTCGTTGCCGGTGCTTACGCCTGGTACGACCAGCATCAGATCGTCGAGTCGCTGCGCGCCGATGTCGCACAGCGGCTGACTGCAGCCGATGCAACGGCCGCGCAGGCGCGTGCGCGCGAATCCGATCTCGGCAATACGCTGCGCGACGTGCAGGCCAAGCTCGCGCTGCTGGAGGCGCGCGTCGGGGAATTCCAGTCGCAGCAGGCGTCGCTGGAAGCGCTGTACCGCGAGCTCGCGCCCTCGCGTGACGAGCTCGCGCTGTCCGAGGTCGAGCAGATCCTGCTGCTCGCGAGCCAGCAACTGTCGCTCGGCGCCAACGTTCAGGCTGCGCTCGCCGGCCTGCAGGTCGCCGATGCCAAGCTCGCTCGACTCGACCGTCCGCAGCTCGCAGCACTTCGACGTGCATTGGCGCGTGACATGGATCGCCTCAAGGCCGTTCCGTACGTCGACGTTGCCGGCATTTCGATCAAGCTCGATCAGATGATCGCCGCGATCGACGAGCTGCCGCTCGCCAAGGATGAACGCCTGCCGCCGCCGGCAACGGACGCGCCCCCACCGGACGAACCGGCGTGGGTTCGCCTGCTGCGCGGGATGTGGAGCGACGTGAAGAACGTGATACGCATCGAAGTGTCCGATCGCCCGGCCGCACCGCTCGTGACGCCGCAGCAATCGTTCTTTCTGCGTGAAAATCTGCGATTGCGCCTTCTCTCCGCGCGGCTGGCGCTGCTGGCGCGCGACGAGCGCGCGTTCCACGCCGACATCCAGGCGGCGGGTGCGTGGCTCAGGCAGTATTTCGATGCGAAGAGCAAGCCGGTCCAGACGGCGCTCGCGACGCTTGCGCAGCACGCGGCGATCGCCATGCCGACCGAGCTACCGGATCTGTCGGCCAGTGTGGACGCCGTGCGCGCGCTGAAGTCGGCGGGCGACCGCGTTCCCGAGCGCGCAGCTGCGCGCGCCAAGTAGTCCGCGTCGATGCGTGCGCTGATCGCGTTCCTGCTGATCGCGGCGGCCGCCGTGACGCTCGCGCTGCTGTTTCGCATCAACACTGGCTATGTGCTCTTTGTCGCACCGCCGTACCGCGTCGAGCTGTCGCAGAACGCGTTCATCATCCTCGCCGTGCTCGCATTTCTCGCACTGTATGCAGCGATTCGCACCGGCGTACGGCTCGCACGCCTGCCCGACGAAGTGCGTGAAGGTCGGCGCCGGAAACTGATCGAGCGTCTGCGCAGCAAGCAGGATGCGGCGGTCGTTGCGCTGCTGGAAGGACGACATGGCAAGGCGCGGCAGT
>JAICVH010000030.1 GCA_025935435.1 Burkholderiales bacterium | reverse complement strand
TGGCGTTCGACGGTCAACGGCGCAGTGCATGCCCGGGCGAGCGTTGGCACCCGACGCGTGCGCTGCAGGAACTTCCGCTGCCTCTCGCGCGCCGCAAGCGCGTGCGTGTGGATCGCGTCGATGATGACCACCGGACGCATTTGATCGACGGTCGTGTAGAACAGCACGAGCAGGAGGAACAGTGCGACCACGATCGAGCCGAGCGCAACGGTACCGCCGATCACCGGATTCAGCGGGCCGACGGACGACAGCGTCACGAGCGTATAGAGCGACAGCCCGACGAACACACCGAAGTACGCCTGGTTGCGCCAGTTGCGCAGGAACTGGTCGTACACCTGATGCGTGAGCGCGCTCGCGGATTGTTGCAGCGCGATCAGCAACAGCGAAATGGTGATCGACGTGATCGTGATCAGCCCGGCGGCGATCGTGCCCAGCAGATCGCCGGTGGCCTTGGCATCGGCGAACACGTACGAGCGAAGCCATGCGCGAACCGGTCCCGCCCAGGTCGCATGCTCGCGGTCGATCGCGAACGTGATCGCAGCCAGAGCGAGGAACGCAGCGATGATCGATGTGGGAACCGCCAGAAACTCGGCGAACGCGCGGCGCATGGGGGGATTTCCGGCCGTTCTTTCAGCTCGGTGAGCGCCGCTTCAGTGCGTAGCCATCCGGCTTGTCCTCGACTTCCCAGCCCTGTTCGGCGAGTTCAGCACGCAGCCGATCGGCCTCCTTCCAGTCGCGCGCCCTGCGCGCCGCCGCGCGTGCCGCCGCCAGCGCTTCGATGGCCGGTGGCGCCTCGGGGAGCTCGGGTTGCCACGTGGCGAGACCCAGACCGAACACCTGGTCGAACCGCGCGAGCGTCGCGCGCGTCGCCCCGACGTTCGCACCCTCCGCACCATCGCCGCGCAGCGTTTCCCATGCGACGGCGAGTGCGCGCGGCAGGTTGAGGTCGTCGTTGATGCACGCGGTGAACCGCTCGATGAGCGCCGGATCGGGGTCGGCAGACGAACCTGCGGGCAGCGCGTGAAAGCCCGAACGCAGGCGCGCAAGGCCCGTCACCGCCGCGTCGAGCGCATCCCACGTGAAATTGAGCTGTGTTCGATAGTGGCTCGTCAGGCACAGGTAACGAAAGGCGAGCGGATCGTAGCCGCGCTCGGCAAGCGCACCCACACGCAGGAATTCGCCGGCGGACTTCGCCATCTTCGCGTCGTTCGCGAGCAGGAAATATCCGTGCATCCAGAAGTTCGCGAGCCGCGTGCCGCTTCTCGCTTCGGTCTGCGCGATTTCATTCGTGTGATGGACGGGAATGTGATCCTCACCGCCGCAGTGGATGTCGAACCAGTCGCCCAGATACTTCTCCGCCATCGCCGAGCACTCGATGTGCCAACCCGGAAAGCCCTTGCCCCACGGACTGTCCCATTCCATTTGCCGTGCGCTGTCCGGCGGCGAGAACTTCCACAGCGCGAAATCGGTCGGATTTCGCTTGTCGCCGACGTCGACGCGCTTGCCGGCTTCCAGGCCCTGGCGATCGAGTCGTGCGAGGTACCCGTAGTCTGCCTGCCGGCTCGTGTCGAAATAAACACCGTCGCCCGTTCGGTACGTATAGCCGCGCCGCTCGAGATCGGCGATGAACGCGATCTGCTCCGGAATGTGATCGGTTGCGCGCGGCAGGATGTCCGGCCGCTCGATGTTGAGCGCCGCAAGGTCCGATTCGAATGCCTGCGTGTAGAGCGCCGCGATCTCCCATGCGGTGCGGCCGGTGCGACGCGCTCCCTTCTCCATCTTGTCTTCGCCGGTATCGGCGTCCGATGTCAGGTGACCGACATCGGTGATGTTCATCACGTGACGTACGCGGTAACCGTTCCAGCGCAGCACGCGCTTCAGCGTGTCCTCGAACAGAAACGTACGGTAGTTGCCGATGTGCTGGTAGTCGTAGACCGTCGGGCCGCACGTGTAGAGGCCGACGTCCGTCCCCTGCAGCGGCGCGAACTCGCGCAGGCTCCGGCTGTAGTTGTCGTAGAGTCGAAGCGGAATCATCGACCGTCCAGCGTGCGCACCATGATGAAATCTTCCATGACAAACCCCTGACCAATCGGAAAATCGCCGCGCGCGCGAATCTCGAAACCGCAGCGCTCGTACGCGCGAATCGCACCGGCGTTGCCGCGGTTGACATTCAGCGTGAGCTGCGAGCAACCGCACGCGCGCGCTTGCGCGACGACGCGGTCGATCAGCGTACGCCCGACGCCGCCACGATGAAACCGTCGCAGCACGTAGAGTTTGTCGAGTTTCATCGTGGCGGGCGCTTCGCTGCGGTACCAGGCGACAAAGCCGATCGCAATCCCCTCGACGACTGCAAGCGCAAGCCCTGCGTCATCCTCGTTCAGGAAGCGCTCGAGCGCGGTTCGCGAATAACCGTGCGCGAGCATGTATTCGATCTGCTCGGCGCTGAGGATGCTGCGATAGTGGTCTCGCCAGACCTCGCCGGCGAGCCGCTGCACCGCCGGAATGTCCGCGGCAGTGGCAGCGGCAATGACCACGGTGGACTGCATACAAGAATTGCAAACACGCGAGGCGACGGCCGAATCTAGCACGGTGCGTGGCACGCTACGGTAGAATGCGCGCGCCCTCGCTACCGGCAACCTCGTTGCCGCCGTGGTTTGCCGCCTGATTCCACCTGCATCGCCGGGTTCTCTCGCCGCTACTGGACCGTTGCCGCGATCATCTTCGCGGTCGTCTGGTTTGCGAACCTCGACGTACGCAAACTGCAGCATCCGGACGAAGGCCGCTATGCGGAGATCGCACGCGAAATGGTCGCAACCGGCGACTGGGTGACGCCGCGACTGAACGGCATCAAGTACTTCGAGAAGCCTCCGCTGCAATACTGGCTGACCGCCGCCAGCTTCGAGGCGTTCGAGCTCGACGAGTGGACCGCTCGCTTGCCCAGTGCGATTGCCGGTTTTCTGACCATTCTCGTCGTCGGGTACGTCGGCCGGGTCATCGCGTCGCCGACGGTCGGCGTCTACGCGGCGCTCGCGCTGGCCGGTTGCGTCTGGCCATTCGGCATCGCGCACATGGTCACGCTCGATGCGCTGCTCACGTTCTGGCTCGCGCTCGCGCTCGGTGGTTTCCTGCTCGCGCAGCATTGGCGCGACGTGCCGGCGCAGCGCGGCGCGATGCTCGTCGCATGGGTGGCGCTCGCGGCGGGCGTGATGACGAAGGGCCTCGTTGCGCTGGTGATCCCCTTCTCCACGCTCGCCATTCATACGCTCGTCACGCGCGACCGCACGCCGTGGACCCGACTGCACGTGTTTCCCGGTCTGCTGCTGTTCATCGCGCTCGCCGCGCCGTGGTTCATCATCGTGTCGTCGCGCAATCCGGAGTTCGCGCGCTTCTTTTTCATCCACGAGCATTTCGAACGGTTCCTGACGACCGAACACCGCCGCACGGGCGCCTGGTGGTACTTCCTCCCGCTGCTTGCGCTGGGCCTGCTGCCTTGGACCGGCGTGCTTCTGTGGGGTCTTCGCCGCGCATGGCAGGCGCCTGCGGTCCCGGCCGGTGCGTTTGCGTGGGTGCGCTTCTGCCTGATCTGGTGTGCCTTCGTGCTCGCGTTCTTCAGCGCGTCCGGCTCGAAGCTGCCGTCGTACATCCTGCCGATCTTTCCGGCGGCAGCGCTCGTGCTCGGCATCATCATCGAACGAATGCCGCCACGGGTGCTCGCCGGCTTCGCAGCACTGATCGCCTGCACGACGATCGCCCTGTGGGGTGCGAGCATCGTCGGCTGGGGTCGTATCGCGGCCGCGTTCGCGAGCACCCGAACGCCGCGGTCGCTGCTCGATGCACTGGGGCCGTGGCTCATGATCGCCCTCGGCGTTGCGAGTGTCGGCTACGTGATCGCATGGCTCGTGCTGCGCCGAGAAACCACCCGCTCGCGCAGTGCCGGCGTCGTCGCGCTGTCGATGGCCACGATGCTGACGATGCAGGCGGTCTATACCGGCTCCGACGTGTTCCGGGCCACGCGCTCGGCGTTCCCGCTGGTCACCGCGCTGGAAAACGCGTCGAATCCTCCGTACGATCCGAGCGCGCCCTTCTTCCAGGTTCGCATGTACGATCAGACGCTACCGTTCTACCTCGAACGCACGACGACGCTCGTCGAATACCGCGACGAGCTTGCTCCGGGCCTCGATGCCGAGCCCTCGCTCGCGATTCCTCGCGAGGCCGACTGGATCGACCGTTGGCGCGCACTGCCGCAGGGTTATGCGTTGATGGCGCGGGATACGTATCAGGAGTTCGTCGCCGCTGCCATTCCAATGCGCGTCGTGGCAACCGATTTTCGTCGCGTGCTCGTGGCGAGAAAGTGATGCGTCGATGACCGCGGCCGCCTTCTCGTTTCTCCTCACCGGTGTGCTGCTCAATGCAGGCGCGCAATTGCTGCTGAAGGCAGGCACCAATCGGCTAGGCGTGATCACGCTGACCGCGGACACCTGGACGGCAACGCTATCGCGCATCGTGTCCGAGGGGCATTTCATCGCGGGCATCGCGTGCTACGTGATCAGCGTTTTTGTGTGGATCCTCGGGCTCTCGCGTGTTCCGGTGTCTGTTGCCTATCCGATGCTCTCGCTGGGTTACGTGGTCAACGCGATCGCCGCGCATTATCTGTTGGGCGAGGCGGTCACCGTCCAACGCTGGCTCGGCATCGGATTCATCGTCATCGGCGTTTACCTCGTCGCACGCTCATGACCGGCGCGCGGCCGCTCAAGTTCGCGAGCCCGCTGATCGACGAGGCGACGATCGCCGCCGTGGGTGATGTTCTGCGCTCCGGCCACGTCACCAGCGGCCCGTGGGTAGAACGCTTCGAAGCGGCATTGTCGGCGTTCTGTGAAGGCCGCCCCGTCCGCGTGCTGACGTCCGCCACCGCGGCGATCGAGGTGGCGCTGCAGCTTGCCGGCATTGGCCCGGGCGACGAAGTGATCACCTGCGGACAGAGTTTTTTCACCGTGCTGAACATGATCGTCAAGCAGCGTGCGACGCCGGTGTTCGTCGATTGCGAGCTCGTCACGCGCAACATCGAGCTCGGACGGGTTGCCGCGCGAATCGGACCGCGAACGCGCGCAATCATGCCGACCCACTGGCCGGGGTCTCTCGTCGACCTGGATGCGCTGTATGCCCTTGCTCGCCGCCACGGCCTGCGCGTCATCGAGGACGCCGCGCTCGTCATCGGGTCGCGCTGGGAGGGGCGACCGGTCGGCTCGTTCGGCGACCTCGTGACATTCAGCTTCCACCCGAACAAGAACATCACCTCGATCGAAGGCGGCGCCATCGTTTGTAACGACGCCGACGAGGCGCGGCGCATCGACGTACTCCGTTTTCATGGTATCGAACGGCTGCCGGACGGCACCCGCGATGTCGCGTTTGCGGGAGGCAAGTTCAACCTGCCGGACGTCAACGCACGCATTGGTCTTGCACAGCTCGAGCGGCTGCCGACATTCCTCGCACACCGGCGCGGGCTCGTCGAACGATACTTCGAACGTTTCAAGACAAAACCGGCGTGCATGCTGCCGCCTGAACCGCGCGATGACGACGGCCAATCGTGGAACATGTTCTGCGTGCTGCTGCCACTCGAGGAGATGCGGATGTCGCGCAAGGCCTTCCGCGATGCGCTCGCCGAGCGGGGGATCGCGACCGGCATCTCGTATGAAGCGCTGCATCTGACGACGCTCGGCCGGCGCTTCGGCTACCATCGCGGGGACTTGCCGAACACCGAGCGCATCGCCGCCGCCACCGTGACATTACCGCTGCATGCGGCGATGACCGTCGACGACGTCGATCGCGTTTGCGCCGCATGTGCGGATCTTCTGGGCGCGAATTGTGCGCAGTGACGGCGACACACCGGCAATGAACACCCCGACGTTATCCGTCGTCATCCCGGTATACAACGAGGAGGCCGGGCTGCCCGCGCTGTTTGCGCGCCTATACGCGGCGCTGGACGCGCTGCAGCAGCCTTACGAAGTCATCTTCGTCAACGACGGCAGCCGCGACCGGTCGGGGGCGCTGCTGCGCGAGCAGTTTGCCCGCCGCCCCGACGAGACGCGCGTCGTCTACTTCAACACCAACTACGGGCAGCACCTCGCGATCCTCGCCGGGTTCGAGCGCGTGCGCGGGACACGCGTCGTGACGCTCGATGCGGACCTCCAGAATCCGCCTGAGGAAATCGGCAAGCTGCTGGCAGCGATGGATGCCGGCGCCGACTACGTCGGAGGCGTGCGGCGCACGCGCGAGGATGCCTGGTGGCGCCGCAACGCATCGCGCCTCATGAATCGGTTGCGCGAACGCATCACGCGGATTCGCATGACCGACCAGGGCTGCATGCTTCGCGCGTACAGCCGGGACATCGTCGACGCGGTTGCCGCGGCGCGCGAAGTGAGCACGTTCATCCCGGCGCTCGCCTACACGTTCGCGCATCGGCCGACGGAGGTCGACGTGCTGCACGAGGAACGTGCCGCGGGTGAATCGAAGTACTCGATGTACCGGCTGATCCGGCTCAACTTCGACCTGATCACCGGCTTCTCGCTGGTACCGCTGCAGATTTTCTCCTTCGCGGGAATGGTCGTCGCAGTGACGTCGGTGATTCTCTATATCGTCGTGATCGTCCAACGCCTGGTCGTCGGCGGCCTGATCGAAGGTGCGAAAGCGGCGTGGGACCGCGACATTCTCGAGTTCTTCCTGATCGGCTGCATCATGTTCGGCTTGGGGCTACTCGGCGAATACGTCGGCCGCATCTACCACCAGGTACGCGAACGCCCGCGTTACGTCATTCGGGCGGTGCTCGAGCGCGATGCCGACGCAGCCGAGCCGCCAGCGCCGGTCGAAAGCGTCCGGCGAATCCGTTGACCGCGCGGGCCGTCGTCTTCGCGTACCACAATGTTGGCGCGCGCTGTCTGCGCGTGCTGCGCGCGCACGGCGTCGACGTACCGCTCGTCGTGACGCACGACGACGATCCTTCGGAGATCCAGTGGTTCGAACGCGTCGCGGAGGTTGCAGACGATCTCGGCCTCCACTGGATGGCACCGCTCGATGCGAATGCCACGAACGTCGTCGCAGCGATCGAGCACAGCGCACCCGATTTCCTGTTCAGTTTCCACTATCGGCGGATGCTCCCGCAGAAAGTGCTGTCGCTGGCGCCGCGTGGCGCCCTGAACATGCACGGCTCGCTTTTGCCGCACTACCGCGGACGCGCCCCGGTCAACTGGGCGGTGCTGAACGGCGAACGCGAGACAGGCGCGACACTGCACTACATGAACGACAAGCCCGATGCCGGTGACATCGTCGCGCAGCAGGCGGTGCCTATCCTGCCCGATGACACGGCGCAGCAGGTGTCCGACAAGGTGACCGTCGCCGCCGAAATCTGCCTCGATCGCGTGCTGCCCGCGCTTCTCGCAGGGACGGCTCCGCGGCTACCGAACGACATTGCGCGCGGCTCGTATTTCGGCGGCAGGACGGCGGCGGATGGTCGCATCGACTGGTCGCAGGGCGCTCGCCGCATTCATGATCTGGTGCGCGCCGTTGCACCGCCCTACCCCGGCGCGTTCACGGACGTCGCCGGCGTGCCGGCGCGCATTCTGCGCACGCGCGTACTCGACTCGACGAGCAAGACCGGCGCACCCGAGCTTTTGATCGGCAACGATGCGGGTGCAGCCTCGGTGCGCGATCGGATCGTCGCCCGCTGTGGCGGCGGCGGGACGCTGCGCGTCGACGTCCTCGAACTGGACGGGCAGACGCAGACGGCTGCCACGCTTCGCGCCCGCTTTGGGGAGCGAACGCTGCCACTCCGCTGATGCCGGTAATACGTGCACGCGCACGGTACAATGCGCGCGCTCGATTCGCCCCCCACGCTTCGCTTGAAACGCATCCTCATCCTCGGCGTCAACGGCTTCATCGGCCACCATCTGTCGCAGCAGATCATCGCCGCGACCGACTGGGAGATTCACGGGATGGACATGCAGACGGAGCGGATCGCCGATCTGCTGCGCGAACCGCGCTTTCATTTCTTCGAAGGCGACATCACGATCAACCGCGAGTGGATCGAGTACCACGTCAAGAAATGCGACGTCGTACTGCCGCTCGTCGCGATCGCCACGCCGGCGACGTACGTCCGCGAGCCGCTTCGCGTGTTCGAGCTCGACTTCGAGGCGAACCTGCCGATCGTCCGCGCGGCGGTGCGCTACCGCAAGCGCGTCGTGTTTCCGTCGACGTCCGAGGTGTACGGCATGTGCGCCGATGCCGAGTTCGACGCGGAACGCTCGAATCTCGTCCTCGGCCCGATCAACAAGCCGCGGTGGATCTACTCGTGCGCGAAGCAGCTGATGGATCGCGTCATCCACGCGTACGGCCAGGAGCACGGCCTCGACTACACGCTGTTCCGTCCGTTCAACTGGATCGGCGCGGGCCTGGATTCGATCAGTACGGCCAAGGAAGGCAGCTCGCGCGTCATTACGCAGTTCCTCGGTCACATCGTTCGCGGCGAGCCCATCAAGCTCGTCGACGGTGGCACGCAGAAGCGCGCGTTCACGTACATCGACGACGGCATCGCGGCGCTGATGAAAATCATCGAGAACCGTGACGGCATTGCGAGCGGCCGCATCTACAATATCGGTAACCCCGCGAACAATTATTCGGTGCGCGAAGTTGCGCAGATGATGCTCGCACTCGCTGCCGACTATCCGGAGTATCGCGAAAGTGCTGCGGGCGTGCGGGTCATCGACACGACGGCTGCCGAGTATTACGGTGACGGCTATCAGGACGTGCAGAATCGCGTGCCGAACATCGACAACACCCGCCGCGACCTCGACTGGTCGCCGCACGTGAAGATGGACGACGCATTGCGACGCATCTTCGACGCCTATCGCGGGCACGTCGCAGACGCGCGCGCGCTGGTGGATTGAGGCTCGGGCTCAAGGTCGACGTCGACACGCTGCGGGGTACGCGAGAAGGCGTGCCGCGGCTGCTCGATCTGTTCGCCCGACACGGCGTTCGCGCGACATTCCTGTTCTCGCTCGGGCCCGATCACACCGGACGCGCGATCCGTCGCGTGTTCCGCCGCGGGTTCGTCGACAAGGTGCAGCGCACGTCCGTCGTCGAACACTACGGCGTGCGAACGCTGCTGTACGGAACGCTGCTGCCCGGTCCGGACATCGGACGGCGCGCCGTCAGCGTGCTGCGTCGCGTGCACGGCGATGGCCACGAGACGGGCATTCATTGCTGGGACCACGTGCGGTGGCAGGATGGCGTCGCGCACGCCGACTTCGAGTGGACGCGACGCGAAATGCAACGCGCGTGCGATCGCTATGTCGATGTGTTTCGCGAGCCGCCGCCGACGCACGGCGCGGCCGGCTGGCAGATGAACGTGCACGCGTTGCGGTTGACGCAGCAACTGGGTTTCGATTATTGCTCGGATGGCCGCGGCAGCTACCCGCATCTGCCGGTGTGGCGCGCCGAATTGATTCGCTGCCCGCAATTTCCGACCACGCTTCCCACGCTCGACGAACTGATCGGCGTCAATGGCGTCGCCGAAGATACCGTTGCGACGCTTCTGCTCGCACGCACGCAAGCGCTCGTGGAATCCGGCCACGTGTTCACGCTGCACGCGGAACTCGAGGGCGGCCGCCTCCTCGGTGTTCTCGATTCGCTGCTCGACGGTTGGAAGGCACAGGGGTGGTCGCCCGGGCCGGTCCGCTCCCTCTACGAGTCGGTCGAGCCGATGGCGTTGCCGAGATGCGAGACAGCGCTTGCGCCGGTCGCGGGAAGGACCGGCACATTGTTCGTGCAGGGTGACGAATTCCTGGGAGATGTCCATGACACAACGCGTGAAGACCTTTGAAGCCGAGTCGACGCACGGCAGGTTTCGCCTGGCGGATCAGCTGGGCCATCCGGTCGTCCTGTATTTCTATCCGAAGGACAACACGCCTGGGTGCACGACGGAAGGCGCGCAGTTCCGCGACCTGTACCCGAAGTTTCTGAAACTCGGGGCGGTCGTCGCGGGCGTTTCGCGCGATTCACTGAAGTCGCACGGCGCGTTCAGCGAGAAGATGGACTTTCCCTTTCCGCTGATCAGCGACGACGACGAGGCGCTGTGCAAACAGTTCGATGTCATCCGAATGAAGAACATGTACGGCAAGCAGGTTCGCGGCATCGAGCGCAGCACGTTCGTCATCGGCCGCGATGGCACGCTCGTTCGCGAATGGCGGAAGGTCAAGGTCCCCGGCCATGCACACGAAGTGCTCGAATTCGTGAAGACGCTGTGACCGCCGCGCACGTTGTGCCGTTTGCACCACAAAATATGCGGTTATCCGGGCACCGGAACGCAATGGCTTGTATGGCGGCCGCAACGCGCCTACATTAGGAACGTGTGACGAGGCGACTGCTGCGCGGTCGCGCGATTGAAACTGCCAGGAGGCCCATGGTCGAACGCAAGCTGCGCCCCGCTCCCTCCACGCTGCATCTTCTCCCCTCCCGCAAGCCGGTCCGCACCGGATCCTCTCCAACGACGAAGCTGTTTGTCCTCGACACGAACGTGCTGATGCACGATCCGACGAGCCTGTTCCGCTTCGAAGAGCACGACATCTACCTCCCCATCCTGACGCTCGAGGAACTCGATGCGCACAAAAAGGGCATGACCGAAGTCGCGCGCAACGCGCGCCAGGCGTCGCGCTTTCTCGACGACCTGGTGACCGCGAACGCCGGGCCGGGAACCGACGGGATCGCGAGCGGCATTCCGCTCGACGAGAAATCGGGCGGCGCAGCGACCGGCCGGCTGTACCTGCAGACGGAAGCGATTTCGACGGCGCTGCCGCCCTCGCTCGCCAACGGCAAGACCGACAACCAGATCCTGGCTGTCGTCATGCACCTGACGCGTCAATCCGCGAAGCGCAGCGTGATCCTGGTGTCGAAGGACATCAACATGCGCATTAAGGCGCGGGCACTTGGCATGGCCGCGGAGGATTACTTCAACGACAAGGTGCTCGAGGACACCGAGCTCCTCTACTCCGGCGTGCGCGAACTGCCGGCGGATTTCTGGGATCGCCATGGCAAGGGCATGGAGTCGTGGCAGCAGGGCGGGCACACGTACTACCGGCTCACCGGTCCACTCGTGCCGTCACTGCATGTCAACGAGTTCCTGTTCCTCGAAAAGCAGGGTGAGACGCCGTTCCACGCGATCGTCAAGGAGATCCAGGGCAAGAGCGCGCTGTTGTCGACGCTCAAGGATTACTCGCACCAGAAGAACAACGTCTGGGGCATCGTGGCGCGCAATCGCGAGCAGAACTTCGCGCTCAACCTGCTGATGAACCCCGAGATCGACTTCGTGACGCTGCTCGGCCAGGCGGGCACCGGCAAGACGCTGCTGACGCTTGCCGCCGGTTTGATGCTGACGCTGGAGTTCAAGGTCTATTCCGAGATCATCATGACCCGCGTGACGGTTCCCGTCGGCGAGGACATCGGATTTCTGCCCGGCACCGAGGAAGAGAAGATGAATCCGTGGATGGGTGCGCTCGAGGACAACCTCGACGTACTGAACAAGACGGACGATGAAAGCGGCGACTGGGGTCGCGCGGCCACGCGCGACCTGATCCGCTCACGGATCAAGGTCAAGAGCCTCAATTTCATGCGCGGACGGACGTTCATCAACAAGTTCCTGATCATCGACGAGGCGCAGAACCTGACGCCGAAGCAGATGAAGACGTTGATCACGCGCGCCGGTCCCGGCACGAAGGTCGTATGCCTCGGCAACATCGCGCAGATCGATACGCCGTACCTGACCGAAGGCAGCTCCGGACTCACGTACGTCGTTGATCGGTTCAAGGGCTGGTCGCACTCCGGGCATATCACGCTGCAGCGCGGCGAGCGATCGCGCCTCGCCGACCATGCGG